>CAYHNM010000094.1:3511-6032 GCA_964357985.1 uncultured Nitrospira sp.
ACAATGGTTGAGAGGATATCGTGAGCCAATTGTGATTTTGGACGGAGGTCGAAGGCGTGCTGGATTCCCGTGCGGGAAAGGATGATGGCCGCATTCTGTTCACTGCCGAATCCCGCCCCTGTTTGCGTCACATCGTTGGCAACGATCAGGTCGAGGCCCTTCGCCGTGAGCTTGTCGGTCGCATGCTGAACGAGGTGCTGCGTTTCGGCGGCGAAGCCGACCAGGATTTGGGAGGTCCGTTTGGCCGAGAGCATGGCCAGGATATCGGGGGCCCGCTCCAACTCAAGCGGAGGAATGGTAGCGGCTCCCTTTTTCAGCTTCTGTGATGCGGGGGCGATGGGGCGAAAGTCGGCCACGGCCGCAGCCATGATCACGATGGAGGACCAGCCGAACTGAGCCGACATGGCCTCTGCCATTTCTTTGGCGGTGGTAATCGGGACGACGCGGATGCCGGCAGGAGGTGTAAGCGCGGTGGGGCCGCTGACGAGGATCACCTCGGCGCCTCGGTTTCTGGCCGCTTCCGCGATGGCGTAGCCCATCTTTCCCGATGAGCGATTGGAAATGTAGCGAACCGGATCGATGGCTTCTTGTGTGGGGCCGGCTGAGACGAGGATCCTCTGCCCTTTCAAATCGGCGAGCGGGAGGAGGACGTGTTCGATGGCTTCCAGGATTCGAGTTTCTGCGGCAAGTCGCCCTTGGGCCACTTGCCCAGAGGCGAGCGGACCTTCTTCTGGGTCCAGGACTATCGTGCCCCGAGAACGGAGGGTCCTGACATGGTTTTGGACGGTGGGATGAGTCCACATGTCGCCGTCCATGGCCGGTGCCACAATCAAGGGACAGCGGCTCGTAAGGAGCATGGTCGACAGGACATCATCGGCCAGCCCGACAGCGGCCTTGGCCAGGAAGTTGGCCGTTGCCGGCGCGATCACGATGGCATCGGCCCCTTCAGGGATGGACAGATGCTTCATTTCTTGGTGGGCTTCGAAGAGGTCGGTCGTCACCGGCTGGCCTGACAACACTTCAAACGTCATCGGTGTGACGAACTTCGTCGCAGCCTTGGTCATCACGACGGAGACGCCGGCCCCCTGTCGTGTGAGGGCACGTAGGAGGCTCACAGCCTTATAGGCCGCGATGCTTCCTGTGACGCCGAGCGCCACCCGTTTACCGGTCAACGTCCCTGGCGTCGTCTCTGAATCCAACGTTACTCCTCCGCGGGAGCCGGCTTGGCGGCGTCATCCACATAGACGCTGAGCTCTTTCTTGATTTCCTTGGCGTCCTCGCCGGTCATCATCGCCAACCGCTCGGTCTCGCCTTCTTTTCCGCGCTTGGCTTCTTTCATAGCATCGCGGGCTTCCTCGCCGACGAGATACTTGACCTCTCCACGCAGCACTTCATCGAGCGCGCAGGTGGTTTCCTTGGTGAACCGGACGAGCCCGGAGCGCTTGGCTCCCTGGATCAGGTGCTTGGCCCGCTGAGCAGCGACGATCACCAGCCGGTGGCGTGAGTCGAATTGGCCGAGTTTGTACTGGGGCAAGAGGTTGAGCATGTCAATCATGGTGCGCGGTACTCCCTTTAGCAATGGAAGATTGGTCACGATCTCCCGGTTTGGATTCTTTCTCGAGAATAAAGTTCTGTTCGAGCCAATGCATATCGAGTCGCTTCGTTTTGAGGCGTTCCGCCAGGAACACGCTCTGGAGCTCTTTGAGAGACTGTTCCAGGTTGTCGTTGCGGACGATGTAGTAGTACTCCCGGTAACTCCACACCTCTTCCTTGACTTTCTGCAGCCGGCGCTGAATTTCCTCAGGAGTATCAGAGGCCCGGCTCTGGAGCCTGGTGCGCAGCGTGTCCATCGAGGGCGGCAGAATGAAAATATAGACCGCGTCCTGCACCTTCTTCTTGATTTGCAAGGCTCCCTGAACGTCGATTTCCAGCAGGACGTCGATTCCCTGCTCCATTTTATCCATCAGGGCTTTGCGCGGGGTGCCGTACCAGTTGCCGTAAACATGGGCATATTCCATGAACTCGTTTTTTGCCACCATGTCCTGGAAGATTTTCTCTTCGATGAAGAAATATTCTCGTCCATGCTCTTCACCGGGGCGCGGCTGTCTGGTGGTGTAGGAGACGGAATGCCAGATTCCTGCAACGGTGGAGGTAATTTGCTTACAGAGAGTCGTCTTGCCCGTTCCGGACGGGGCCGAAATAATAAACAAAATCCCTCTGCGCTCGGGAACATGGGGCCGCTGGTCGGATGAGGCTGGCATAGTACTGGTGGTCATTGTGCTGGTCATTCCACGTTCTGAATTTGTTCTCTGATTCGCTCCAACTCCGCCTTCATTTGTACGACCGATGCCGTGATCGTCACATCATTGGCCTTGGAGCCGATGGTGTTGACCTCTCGTCCCATTTCTTGCAGGAGAAAGTCCAGCGTTTTGCCCACAGACTCCGAACTCTGAAGTGTATGGTCGAACTGTATCATATGTGCATCGAGTCTGACCAATTCTTCTGTGATGTCGCTGCGATC
>CAYHNM010000095.1:0-6027 GCA_964357985.1 uncultured Nitrospira sp.
TCTTCCGTAGACCGCCTCTGGTTTGTCGGCGACCTGGTTAATCGAGGCCCGGACTCCCTTCGCGTCCTTCGCTGCCTCAAACAGCTCGGCCCCTCCGCACAGGTCGTCCTGGGCAATCACGATTTGTTCTTGCTGGCCGTGTCGGAAGGGATCGTCGCCGTGCGGCAGAAAGATACGATCCAAGACATCCTTGCCGCCGTCGATCGACCCGAGCTGCTGGAGTGGCTTCGGCGGCAACCGTTGCACCATCACGAAGGCGCCTATTTCATGGTTCATGCCGGCCTTCTGCCGCAATGGTCGATCGACGACGCCGGAAGTCTCGCCAGTGAAGTCGAACACGCCCTGGCCGGACCGGAGTCACGACTGTTCCTTCAGGCCCTCTTTCATGGACCTACCCCGCAGTGGAGCGCGTCACTGACCGGCTATGAACGTTTGTCAGCCATCACGCGCGCCCTGACCAAATTACGTACCTGTACGCCGGAAGGCGTCTTGTCCGGGTTTTCCGGATCCCCGAGCGACGCTCCACAAGGACATCTTCCCTGGTTTCTCATTCCCCATCGGCGCAATAGCGACCACACCATTCTCTTCGGTCATTGGGCGGCGCTCGGCTTGCACATCGAACCAACTATTTTGGGGTTGGACAGTGGCTGTGTGTGGGGCCGGCAATTGACAGCAATCCGGCTGGAAGATCGGGCCCTGTTCCAAGTGGAGTATGCGGATGACCGTGGCCGGAGTTGAACCATCCCCTGCCGACCCGGCTTGGCCTCGGTATTCATCCAGACCCTTCCCCGCCTATCGGTTCGTTCCAGGAAGCAATCCCCACCCGCGGCGAAATCCACAGGGCCATTCGTTTGAATGCCCCGAGCTAAGTCCAACGTCATGCAAACCCGAAGAATGGTCCCAGTCTGAGGACTATCGTTTTGGAATCGATTTATACAATTTCGCGTACTGGTGGGAATGCCACGAGGTCTTTGAAGGGTTCTGGCATGCGGTGGGACGAAAGACTGAACAGCGGCGGCTCTTCCAAGCGCTGATTCAACTGGCAGCGGCGAATCTGAAACGACATACCGGACATCTCAATGCGGCAGAAAACCTCTTTCGCGCGAGCCATCAAAAGTTTTGTGGAATTCCCCCCTTGCTAGGGAAGATCTGATTAATTCACATTTACACGAAAAACTCTGTTTCTGAATAGATCAACACGGGTACTCAGCTAGAAATTCGCTGGCCCGGGAGCGGTTTCCTTGGGGTTCGCCCGCCGTCGGGCCGCCCGGAACCTCGTTCGCACCCCCATCCGCTAGACTCCCGCCAACAGGCGCCGCCGCGCCACGTACAGATTCGCCAACCCGCAGCTGATATACAACCAGTGGGTATTCTTCGCCAGCCCCCGATACCGCACTTTGGCCCACCCGAAGATTCGCTTGATCACCAAGAACGCATGTTCGACGTTCGCCCGGACCTTCGACTTCGTGCGGTTGCGGGCTCGCTCCTTCTCCGTCAGCGGCCGATGTCGATGCGCTTTGGTCTGGATGAAACTCGTAGCGTTGGGCGCGTGCTGCCGAATGACGTCGCGTTGCCCGCTATACGCGGCATCGCCCCCCACCCGCGTCTCCTGACCATGCAGCAACTCCGGTAACACCTGACTGTCATGCACATTCGCGGCCGTGGCGGCCACTGAGTGAATCAGTTTTGTCTGGCTGTCGACACCGATATGGGCCTTCATACCGAAATACCACTGGTTGCCCTTCTTCGTCTGATGCATCGCCGGTTCCCGCTCCTTCGTACGATTCTTCGTCGAACTGGGGGCCCTGATGATGGTGGCATCCACGATGGTCCCGTGGCTGACCTTCAGCCCGTGCGTCGCCAGATGCGCCCCAATCCGTGCAAAGAGCTCTGCGCCTATCTGATGCGCCTCCAACAGATGACGGAACTTGCAGATCGTGGTCTCATCGGGCACGGGCTCGCGGCCCAGATCAATCCCGACGAATTGCCGCATGGCCCGCGAGTCGTACAACGCTTCCTCCACCGCCGGATCCGACAGGTTGAACCATTGTTGCAGGCAATGCAGCCGCAGCATCCGTTCGATACCCACCAGCGGACGGCCCGGCCCGTCGGCCTTAGGATACACTGGCTCGATCGTGGCCACTAATTCCACCCATGGCACCACGCGATTCATTTCATCGAGGAACCGCTCGCGGCGAGTGGGCTTACGATACGGCTCGACGGTGACTTCTGCAAAGGTCTGTTGGTGCATGGGCGCGTCTCCCGTTCAGTGCGGCATTCCTCATAGCACATCACCAGCGGGGAATAAATCAGACCTTCTCTAGATGAGACTCGATATTGCCGGCTTCATGAACCGGCTCGACGCACAGATCGCAACCAAACAGATTCTTCCCATCCTCTTAGCGTTGAGGCCTACCGACAACCATCCGCACATATGAGCGGCGAGCGATTACCCAACGTCACACCCCTATCGCGAGCCGCACAAGCGGAACATCCTCTCCGATCCCGAAGGTCAGCGGTTCTGTGATGCGATCAGGATCAACATAGGTCCCAAACAACCGATCTCATATCGTAAACAGCGCAGCGAGATTCGCCTTGTAATGAAGGGGATTATCGCTGTGATGAATATGATGATACCGCGGCGTGACGACAAACCACTCCAGCCAATTTGATCGCCAGGTCACATTGACGTGCATCCAATCGTTCTGAAGCCCATTGCATGCTCCTATGGCAAGCTCCATCCACCACGGGGTCAATCCCAAAAATGATCAGGCAAAAACATAGGGAAGGTTGACAAGGACCTGCTGAGGTACGGTGCCTCGTACTCCGGCAAGCCAATCCATATATTGGGGCGCATGATGCCATTTATGAATGCGCCACACATACTTAGTGTGCATCAACCGATGGATCCTGTAATGTCCAAAGTCTGCCACGACGAAATAGCAGAACACGCGCACCGGGAAGGGCAGAGTAAGTATGGCGTCGGGGAGATTCGGGCGGATGGCTATCCAGCGATCAAGATAGACCGCACTCGGGAAAATCACAAAGAAAATAGAGAAGGGCAACGGTTAAATCCTTCAGCACTACCTTGCGATACTCAATCACCCGGGTCGGCCAGATCAGTTCGATTGTGGTTATGCCGACAAAGCGTCCGACAAACAGCAGCGGGAAAAAGAGATTATTGTCGAGAATGAACTGACGAAACTCTCTGCTGAGCAACCATTCGATCCATTCCATCTAGATGGCCCCTTCCAGTCCTAAAAAACTAATGTACCAGACTTACTCCTGCCCGTCATTCCCCTCTTTCGAGAGGACGCCTGTTACACGAGACATCGTCGCAGCGTTCGCTGACATGCTCTCCGCGGTCGGCCTTGTGAGGGGAAACGAACGTGCTGTCTTATTCCACGACGCGCTGAATGACACGGAGCTGCCCGCGATCGTGCCACAACTCAATCCACGGCGGAGAGTCTCGCCAGGTCCAGAGGAGCAACCGGCGATCTGGTCGCTCTTCCCAGTCTCCAACTCGCCAGGGCATCGGCCAGCCGCCCAGGACCGCATCGATCATGCGTCCCTTCAAATCCAATTGCTCCTGATACGCCGAGGCGCATAACGCCGTGATCTGATGGTCTCTGAACTGCGGGCTATAGCCCCACTCCGGCTGCCATTGATTCGCACGCAGCCATGTTTGAACCGCAGCTGATCCATACCGGAAGATCGCGTCCAGCGGTGGGAAGCATGTGGCCGGTTGCGCATACAGCTTGATCCCGTCCGGAACCGGCGGCAGCGCGGCCTGCCGATTGACCAGGACCAGCCCGGTCGCCCGATCCTCTTGATTGGTATAGACGCTGATACAGCCGGTCAATCCATGTTCGCCAGGCACGGCACGACACGATACCGAAAGCCAGTGGCGGAATCGTGCATCCCGCAGGGGAACGACTCCCATCCCGCCCCAGACCCCAGAGTAGTCGCCTCCTTGACGAGTCAGATGGACACAGGGCCTCGCGAGTGTGCGCCCTTCTTCCAGGAGTTCGTCAGGAGTCATGTCTCACCCCAATCGAATCGGTCAGCCGCTCCTGCGCCCGCACGGATCAGCAGGGCCAGACGGCAACGATTCGGTAATGCGTTGACTGATCGAAGACGGCAGGACATGGCCAGTAATCGGGAGTAATGATATGACCACACTCCGAACAGAGGACTCAGTGATAGGACTCGGCGTCGCTGGGGAACTTCCCGAGTTCGACTTCTTCCTTGAACCGCCGTAGCGCCTGGAGCGCATCGGTCTTCAGATGGGCATACGGCTTGACGAATTTGGGAACGAAGTCATCGAAGAGACCAAGTAGATCGTAGAGCACCAGTACTTGTCCGTCACAATGCGGACCGGCTCCGATCCCAATCGTGGGAATCGACAGCTCCGCCGTGATGCTTTTCGCCAGCGGCGCCGGAATGGCTTCCAGGACAATTCCGAATGCCCCTGCAGCTTCCAGCGCCTTCGCATCGGCCATCAACTCCTTCGCCCGATCCTTGGCTTTTCCCTGCACCTTGTAGCCGCCGTATTGGTTCACCGACTGCGGGGTCATGCCGATATGCCCCATCACAGGAATGCCCACTTTGGTCATCGCCTCGACCCGGTCGGCCATCGCCTGTCCTCCTTCAAGCTTCACCGCGTGCGCACCTGCCTGAATCAAGCGTCCGGCATTCCGCAGCGCATCTTCTTTGCTCGCCTGATAGGACATGAAGGGCATGTCGCCGATCACCAGCGCCTGTTGCGCCGCACGGGCGACCAGCCTGGTGTGGTACAGCATGTCCTCCATGGTGACGGACAGTGTATTGGCCTGGCCCTGTACAACCACGCCCAGCGAATCTCCGACCAGAATGGCGTTGATGCCGGCCTGCTCGACAATGCGAGTGAAGAGCGCGTCGTACGCGGTCACGACGATGAGCTTCTTCTCCTGGCGCTTGTGCTGTTGAAATTCTGGAATCGTCATCAACCGAGCTTGGCCTTGGCAATGATATCCGCGAGACGATGGGTGCCCTTGATCGCCATGATATGGACCCCGTCGCAATGTGTGCGCACCGCATTGATGGTCCGCACAGCTATCTCCACGCCCACATCTTCCGCCTTGTCGCCGGCGGCTTTCAATTCGTCGATCATCTCCTGCGGCACCGACACGCCGGGAATGTTAGCGTTCATGAACTCGGCCATCTTGTGATTCCGCAACAAGAGAATACCGGCCAGCACTTTCACCTTGTAGGGCCGCACGGCTGTCATGAAGGTCGCAAACAGGTCGGGATTATAGATCGCCTGCGTTTGAAAGAACTGCGCTCCGGCTTTGACCTTCACTTCGAACTTTGCCAGCATCGGCCCGACCGGATCAGCCTCCGGGGTCACTGCTGCGCCGATGGTGAAGGCCGTCGAGCCATCTAACTTATTGCCAGCCATATCACGGCCGTTGTTGAGGCCTTGCACCAGCTGCATGACCTGCACAGAATCGAGATCATAGACCGGCTTGGCCTCTTTGTGGTCGCCGACAGTGGGATAGTCACCGGTCAGACAAAGGATGTTGCGGATGCCGAGCATATGAGCGCCCATAAGGTCGGACTGCATGGCAATCCGGTTCCGGTCGCGACAGGTCAGCTGCATCACCGGATCATGGCCCAATTCATAGAGCAACCGACAGACCGGCAATGACCCGGCACGCACAACGGCTGCCGTGTTGTCGGTCACATTGACGCCGTGCACACGCCCGACCAGTTCCTTGGCACTCTCCAGCACTTTCGAGATGTTGGTGCCCTTCGGCGGGTTGTACTCAATCGTCACGGCAAACTGCCCGCTACTCAGGACCTCACTCAACCGCCGCGGTTCCTTGCTCATCTTTCTTTTCTCCCCCACCTTTACTCCGGTGTAGGAGGATTGGGGTCTTTCCCTGCGCGCATTGAACGAGCACGGCTTCTTGTGCGCGTTCAGCGAGCACAGGAGACTCCAGTCCTCCTACACCATCCCTGCCATTCGCTTCGCCGACTCCACCG
>CAYHNM010000096.1:0-6007 GCA_964357985.1 uncultured Nitrospira sp.
CGGTTTCCGTTTTGCCGCGGGCTCGGTGGTGCGGGGGCGGGGCTGCGTTGTCTTTGCTCGGCGGCGCGCTCCCCGCCCCCCCCACGGATCTGCTGAACAAGCCCGTCGATCTCGCGGACCTGATCGCCCGTATCCGAAGCGCCCTCCGGCTGAAATCCTATCAAGATCAAATTCGCGGCCAGAACGATCTCCTCGAACGCAAAGTGCGGGAACGTACGAGGGCGTTGGAGGCATCCCGCGTAGACTTGATCTGGCGTCTCGGGCGGGTGGCAGAGTTTCGCGACGAGCAGACGGGAAATCACATCTTGCGGGTGGGATCGTACTGCAAGGTATTGGCCGAGGCGCTGGGGATGCCACGGGATTTTGCCGAGACGATCTTCCTCACCAGCCCCCTGCACGACATCGGCAAGATCGGCATTCCGGACGGTATCTTGCTCCAGCCCAGGAAACTCACACCCGCAGAATGGGAAATCATGAGAAAGCATTGCGCAATCGGAGCTGAGATTCTGCGGCAGGATACCTGGGCGCGGACTTCGATGTATGCCGTCTTCTCTGCCGATTCAAAGGATGTGCCAAGCAGTCGGCGCAATCCATTTCTCGAAATGGCTTCCTCAATTGCGCTGGCGCATCACGAGTGGTGGGATGGGACAGGCTATCCGCAAGGCTTGTCGGGAGAGGGCATCCCTTTGGAAGCGCGCATTGTCGCGGTGGCGGACGTCTATGATGCATTGAGTTCGGCGCGGCCCTACAAACCGGCATTTCCGGAAGCGGAGGTTCTCGATATCATGAGCAAGAAAGTCGGGGCCCATTTCGATCCGTCCGTCTATGAAGCGTTTCTTCTCTCTCTCGCGGCATTTCGCGACATACTCGGCCGGCTGACCGATCATGCGGAGGCGGCGTAGAGGAGGTCTCAAGTTATGAAGCAACTCCTGTTTGTGGATGACGAGCCGAAACTCCTGGACGGCCTGAAGCGCTCACTGCGGCCTATGCGAAACGAGTGGAACATGACGTTTGTGGGCGGCGGCGAGGAGGCGCTGAAGGCGCTTGAACAGGCCCCTTTCGATATCGTGGTCTCGGACATGCGTATGCCGGGGATGGATGGCGCGCAGTTGCTGAATGAGGTGCAGCGGCGATATCCGCACGTTATCCGAATCATTCTTTCCGGTCAGTCCGACCGCCAGATGATCTTCCAATCGATCAGCGCAACGCATCAGTTTCTGGCGAAACCCTGCGAAACAGATCGGCTCAAGACTACGATTCAGCGCGCATCCGCGCTTCGCGAGTTACTGAAGAGCGAATCCCTTCGTGGACTGGCGACGGGCATGCGGACCATTCCAAGCCTGCCGCACCTTTTCCGAGCGATCAAAAAAGAGGCTGAGGCGGCAACGTCCTCGCTGAAAACGATCGGTGACATTATCGCTAAAGATATGGGCATGACGGCGAAAATTCTCCAGCTTGCGAACTCCGCCTACTTCGGCGTGCGCGCCACCGTATCGACCGTGGAGCAGGCTCTGTACTTCCTGGGACTGGACACGATTCAGGCGCTGATTCTGACCGTCCATGTGTTTTCGCAATTCCGTATGGAGTGCGCGTCGGCGTTCAACCTCGATCGTCTATGGACGCAGAGTATGGAGACCGGCGCGCTGGCTCGCGCGATCGCCAAGGCGGAAGGGTGTTCGTCGCTCGAGGTCGAGCAGGCCTATACGGCAGGCTTGGTGCATGACGTCGGTATTCTCGTGCTGGCAACGAACGTTGTGGACCGCTACAGTGCTGTGCTCGCTAAAGCCTCGGCCGAGGGAACGCCGGTCTGGGAGAAGGAACAGTCGGAGTTTGGGGCCACCCACGCCGAAGTCGGCGCCTACCTGCTGGGGCTCTGGGGGTTGAGCGATCCGATCATCGAAGCGGTGGCCTATCATCACCGGCCGGGAGACTGTCTGGGAAACACCTTCGCCCCGCTGACAGCAGTGCATGTGGCCAATGCGCTGCAGCAGGAGGGGGTGGAGCACGCGACCGGTCCCAGCCCGGCCCAGATCGATACGCTTTATCTGGACAGGCTGCGCATGACCGATCGAGTGCCGGTATGGCGGCAACTCGCTCGGGAAATAGGGAAGGAGACTGTTGCATGAACGACGCAATTCTCTGCGTGGACGACGACGCGAACATTCTGGAAGGATTCCGGCGGCAGCTCCGGAAAGAATTCCAACTGGAAACGGCCCTGGGACCGGAAGAAGGACTCAAGATTCTGGAAACGCACGGCCCCTTCGCTGTCGTGGTGTCGGATCTCCAAATGCCAGGGATGAACGGGGTCGAATTTCTCGCACAAGTACGGGTCCACGAGCCCGACACCGTGCGCATGCTGTTGACGGGCAACGCCGAACTCCAGGCGGCGATCAACGCGATCAATCAAGGGCAGATTTTCCGATTCTTAACGAAGCCCTGCACGCCGGAATTGCTCAGCGGCGCGCTCAAGGCTGCGCTGACGCAGTATCATCTCATCACGGCAGAACGCGAGCTGTTGGAGCACACGCTCAGCGGCAGCATCAGAGTGCTGTGCGATGTCTTGGCCTTGGTCAATCCTGAGGCGTTCGGGCGATCTTCCCGTATCTCGCGCTACGTCGAAGCGATTGCTGCCCACCTCCATGTGTCCGAGATGTGGGCCATTAAGACTGCGGCCATGCTGTCCCAGATCGGGTGCGTTATTCTGCCGGAGTCGGTCCTCAAAAAAGTTTACCGGGGGGAGGCGCTGATACCCGAGGAAACGCAACTGTACAACCAACATCCGTTTCTGGCAGCCGACTTGATCGTCAAGATTCCACGCATGAAGCTGGTGGCGGACATTATTCGAAATCAAGACAAGTACTTCGACGGCTATGGCATCCCTGGCGACAAGCGCCAAGGCAACGAGATTCCGATGGAAGCCAGAATTCTGAAAGTGGCGTTGGACTTCGACGCCATGGAATCGGCGGGCAAGACGAAAGCGGAGGCGTTCGACGAACTCAAGAAGCGGAAAGGGTGGTATGACCCGACGATAATCGACGCGTTGAAAGCGGCGCTCGCAAAGGAGATCAAGTATGAGATGAGGATGACCGTTGTCGCGGAAATTCGAGAGGGCATGATTCTGGCTGAGGACATCACATCGAGTAATGATGTGCTCGTGGTCTCAAAAGGTCAGGAGGTCAATCCATCCATGATCATGAAGCTCCAGAACTTCAGGAAGACGGTCGGAGTGCGAGAGCCGTTCAAAGTTTTACTTCTGATGAGCGGAGAGAGCTCACAGGGCGAATCGAGTGGACAGAACGCGAGTCATCCGGCGCCGATGCCGTCGTAACTGGCCACCTCTTTGCAGAACATTTGGTCAACCGAAGGAAACGTCGTGGTCTTGCAGCAACAGCTGGCCGATCTCGAAGCGCAGTTCAAAACCGAGAGCGACGCCTTGGCTGCCGCGACCGATCCATTGAACGAACAGCTCGAAACCATTTCCATTAAGCCCACCAAAGCGAACATTGCCGTCAAGCTCGTGGCCCTCGCCTGGACGCCGCAGTGGCGGGACGCGAAGGGAATGATGACCCCGGCTTGGATGTAAGAGGTTGTCCGGGTTGTGTCGCGTGCGTGGTCTGTCAATAGGTAGGAAAACGGCGCAAGCCCATCAGTGCCCTTCGTGCGCCAGCTCGGTCAGCCCTCTCAGCTGGTCGATTTGCTCATCGATCAGCATCCTGGTCTCCCGTGACAGCATCCATCCCAGCGGTACGTCCGCATGTTTGTAGTCCCCCAGCGCGAATCGGACGGTCGTGAACTCGCGGGCGACCGCATGTTCAGATCCGTAACCGCGCGCGCTACGGGTATTGAAGAGGGTCTGCCAGGGAGCCAGCGTTTCCGTGAGAAAACGGCCGCCGCTTGATGGAGGAAGGGTCCCCTTTGCCGATTCGTTGTTAGGATTCTTGGGGTCGTTGCTGAGGATGAGCAGCACGGGTTCGATCGGTGGGGTGATGCAGCGGGCCGCTTCCGGTTGAGGCTGCCGGATACAGTAGCGGTCTCGCGCTGCGACTAACGCGCGCGCGATTTCACCGGCGGTGAGAGTGCCGGAGTTCTCGAAGTACCCTCCGTCGACGACCTGCCTCACCCGCGTCATCCCTTGAACCGTGCCCGGCGGGCTGACGTAGGTGAATCGGGCGCTGGTATGGATGGCGGCACTGGTCGTGATGGGGACAGACGAAAAGGCGACGAGATCGTCGGCGCGGGCAAAGCGGATTGGATCGAGTGCGATGTTGCTGGCAATGGTCCGATCGCCGGAATCGACCCAGGTGGCGTTCAAAAAGAGCGATGGAACCGTATAACGGGCCTGCGCCCCTTCCCAGAGCCGTCGGAAGCTTTCATGGAATCGATCGGTCCCGGTTGTCTCAGCCCAGGCCTGTTCCCAAGACCGCTCAAGGTAGGAGGCGCGGTCAGGGAAGGCCCAGGCTCCAGAGAGCGGAGACAGGCGTTGAACCAGATCGGGAAAGAACAAGCCCGCCAGTGTCGGCGCGAGAAAGTCCTGTCCGAGCATCTGCCTGATCAGGGGCAGAAGCGGCGCGCGTGTTGTGTGAGGGGCCTCCGCACACTCGTAGCCATTATGCTGAATACGGTCGGCAATCAGGGCGGAGAAGACTCCTCCTCCCAGGCTTCCCCCTGAGACCCCGCTGATGGCCAATAGATGGCAGGCAAAGCCGGGATGGGTATCCTCCAGTTTGCCCAGTACGGAAGCGGTCCAATAGCCGGCGCGAATTCCACCACCTTCTGCGGATGCAATATATACCGGGTAGGCGCTGGTTGAGGCGCTCCATTGTGTCTGTCTGGCATCGAGCCAGGCGTCGAGATGGTCGTCGATCGATTGCCGAATCCAGGGATCTGATTCTGCGGCGGCCTGGCGGATGGCGTGGTTGTCGTTCCACAGGCCGAACAGGCCGGAGAGCGCGATCATGACCAGGAAGAGCGACGGCAGCCGGTAGCGGTACGTGGGATGGATCAGGACCAGGCATCCGAACGCGATCCAGGCGGCGGCGGCATACACGAGGATCGCCGCCGACCCGAGGAGCGTCGGCGCTTCGATCGGCGCCAGGACGAAGACCCAGAAGATAACGAATGATAATAGCAGCAGTGCCAGCAGACTTCTGAACGTGGCCGTCGAAAGTGTGGGCTCGGACACGACGATGGTCTTTTCAGCCAGCAACCGCCGCCGGCGCAGGATGACACTGGCCAAGAAGGCCGCGGCCAGCGCCAGGTAGAAGAGTCCGTAGCTGGGGTTTCCGACCCGGAAGAACGCAACGGACACGGAGGCAATGGGGGCGGTCCCCAGTCCGCGAGGCACGTAGCGGCGCCATCGCTCAAAGTGCTGGTGCTCGCGGTCATGTTCGGGTTCCGGGGTGTTCCAGTATTTCACGGACAGCAGGGCGCGCGGGAAATACCAGCCGCTGACCGCGAGGATCAGCAGGAACATGGCGAGCGCGACATGTTGCGGAGAGAGTGCGCCGTGCTCAATCGCGACGGCGTCCATGACATCCAGCGTTTGAGGCGCTTGGAAGGTCAAGCTGGTCCCAAGAATCACCAGCGCTGCGAACCATGCAGGGTGTAGGACGGCGAGGATTCGTTGCGCTGTTTTCCACGACCATGTCATGGCAGGCCCTCCGGCTGGCTCATTGGATTGAGGCGGACTGTTCGAGGAATTTCACGATCCGGTCCTGCTGTTTGTCCACGACTTTCTTGGCTGCAGCAATCAACAGCGGCGCGTGGCAATCTTCGTCGATCTTGAAGAGAGTCGGAATCTGCCGAAGAATCTGTTTGACGTCAGCCGGGGTCAGGCCGGACGGGCATCCGGCCGGGATCGGATCGTGTTGAGTCCATTCGGCGTCGGTATGCCGAAGGATGATGAGTTTCAGCTGATTGTAATCCGGGAGGAGGACCCCTTCTGTCCTGAGACTGTGCCAGAGCATCGCCTGATAGGCGTTGGCCCGTTCTTCCATGATGCCGACAA
>CAYHNM010000097.1:0-5989 GCA_964357985.1 uncultured Nitrospira sp.
CGACACAGGCCGCCGTCGCCCGCATGCGCCGCCAGTCTTCTTCATGGACCAGCTCCGAGACTAGCGTTTCAATCGTTTCCTTTGACATACCTCACGTCCGATTACTGCCATCGACACGAGTCCGTCTCATCCTGAAACGCTCGCCTACATCGACTCCAGTGCCTACACTCGCCCAGCTTTCCAACCCGCTAACGCCAAGGTTTCCTTCACGTGATACCGCATATTTTCATCGGGATGACCGGTCAACAGTGGAATGAGGAACGGAACCACTTTCGCTCCGAATTTTGCTAAGGCTGCCGCCGCCTCAGCTCTGGTGAACGTCGGCTCCAAAGCGGCCACCAGCGCAGGAACCGCGGCGTCATCGCCGATCATGCCCAAGGCTCGGGCGGCCACGGCCTGGGTGATGACTTCTTCGCTCCATTGATCGCCGCAGCCGGCAACCGCCCGCGTCACATCCGGCGGACAGGTACCTGCGACCACTGCAATGAGCACCGGCACCGCCCGCCGGTCGCCAATGCGTCCGAGGGCTTCAACCGCCAGGGTGCGCAATCCCGGCTCCCGCATCGCTGTGAACAAAAACTCGACCGCCTGCGGATCTCCGATTTCACCCAGGGCCCGCACCGTATCTTCGCGAACGGCGGAATCCCGGTCATTAAACAACAGCGCAAGGAGCGGCTCAACTGCGCGCGGCGATTTCGTTTTGCCGAGCGACTCCACCGCATGGAGCCGAACCAGCCACTCCGTATGCTGCAGCGCCTCCAGCAACGAAGGAATGGCAGCCTCCCCGATCGAAGCCAGGGCGGTCGCGACTTCTTCCCGCACGGCTTTGACTTTATCTTGCAACAGCGGAAGCAGCGGCTCGACCGCCGCCATATTTCTCACATGCCCTAAGGCCTTCGCCGCATGCATGCGCACGATCCAATCCGCGCTCCGCAACGCAGCCACCAATGGCCCATAGACGCGTTCATCGGCGATAGACGCCAGGATTCCCGATGCCGCTTCCTGCACCGATAATTCGCGGTCGACGAGGCAGGCGCCAAGGGCCTCTACTGAAGGCGCGCCGATCGATGTCAGCGCCCCAATCGCCGCTTCCCGCACCGCGCGATCAGCATCGCGAAGGATTGCGACTAACGGCTGAACCGCGCGCGGATCCTTGAAGGTCCCGAGCAAGCCGGCGGCTTCCTCTCGAATCGCCCAATCCTCGTCTTTGAGGGCTGCAATCTGCTCTGCCACGGGATCCCCCACTCTGGACCTCCTGAATCGAGCCGACAACCCTAGCACACGGTTTTTTACAGGGTCAACGGAACCGGAACACGCCTGGCGAGGTAATGGGGAAGGACAACAGCAGCTCCGGAATGCCTAACTGGACTTGGCCACATCGCCTGACGGCCCAAACCGTCCTGTATCACCCAAGGGGCGATCGACCCGGAGATTGTCCGCCTTACTGGAGCTGATCTGCACTTCTTCGGCAGGAGGTGACCATCCCAGCGTTTCCAATGTTTCAAGGACGATCAACCGGAGGGCATCTTTGGCCGTCAACCGAACGGAAGCATACGACAACACCCGCTCGCCCTCGGCCTCCACTTCGGACGCTTTCGGGTCATAGAGGAACGCGATCAGCGGTTCAATGGCCGTGTCCCCGATCACCGTGAGGGCTTGAGCGGCCTTCTCACGCAACACCCCGTCCTTCAACAACATAATGAGATCGGGAATGACCGAGGGGTCGCGGAACTGCCCGAGGGCCGTGGCCGCCGCTTCCTTGATGAAGGCATCTTCGCTCACAATACAGCCCGGCGTCGGAGTGCCCTCTTGCTTAATGCCCTTTCCCTTCAAGGCATCCAGAACGGCCGGCAATGCCCGCGGATCGCCGATCATGCCGAGAGATGCGATCGCATGACGCTTGACGACGCCGTCTTTCATGGCTTCCAACAGGGCATCGATGGCTCGTGAGTCACCGATCATGCCTAAGGCAATCGTGGCATCCTCACGAACGGCCCGATCCGGATCTTTCAACGTGGCAATCAACGCATCGACGACGTTGGCATCGCGAACCCACGTCCGGCCGATTTGATAGTCTGTGGTCATCCCACCCAGCGCCCGGGCCGCATGGCACCGCACGACAAAATCCTTGTCTTTCAGCGCCTCGACCAGCGGGTTGACCGACGGCTGTCCGATACAGATCAGCGCCGTCCCGGCGGTTTCACGCACAATCTTGGACGAATCCCGAAACAGCTTGATCAAGGCCGGGACAGCCTTCGCGTCGCGAATCTTCCCCAGGGCTTCGGCCGCAGCGCTTTTCACCGCGCCATCACGATCACGACAGACCGCGATGAGCGCATCGACCGCCGCCTTATCTCGAATCTCTCCGCAGGTCTTTGCCGCATGCTCCCGAACCCGCCACCGTTCATCTTTCAACGCCGCGATCATACGCTCAAGAACCGCCGCGCCCATCTTGGCCGTCGCGTCGACGGCCTGATTGCGCACTTCCATGATGGTATCGTTGAACAGCCCGACCAGCGCTTCCAGCGCCTTCGGCCCGCCGATCTTCGCCACGGCGCAACCGGCATAGGCCCGCACGGACCAGAAATCGTCACTGCAGGCGCTCACCAGAGGATCGAGGGTTTTAGGGTCGCCGAGTTCGGCCAGGGCCTTCGCCGCCTCCTCGCGCGTCGCATCGTCGACATCTTCGAGCGCTTCCAACAGATCTTCTAGTGTATGCGTCATAGTAGTTATGGCTTCTGTTCGTAATACTGATCCCGTTGCCCCCCGTGGGGGTACGTCCGTTTGCACTTGATCACCAGCGTCTGGGTGCCGCGGCCTTCGACACATTGATCCAGCGCCTTCGAAAATTCCAGTATCCCGGAGAGATTCACGGCGAAGGGAAAGTCGAACGTGAAGGCGATGAATTTGTATTTGCCAGGCTTGAGCTGCAATTCCCGTCGTTCGGAAGTCTTCGGCGCATCCAGCGAATCCGGATCAGAGTGATAGATTGATGGCGTCGCGCCCGGGACTTGCCACCACGAGGCCGGCACCAACTGCGTCGCGTCGATTGTAATGGGATGCTCCTTGAGATGAGCCGGCGGCGGGCCGGCTTGCCCGACCAGTGGCCAGGCGCACACCAGAACTCCGAACATCGCTGCCCCCGCGAGTGCGACACACCATTGACGAGAAGATCGTTTCCTCATAATCGCCCTATTGTTTCTTGGACGAGGCCGCTGCCGGCGCGACCGCTGCCGCTTGAAAAATCTCTTCGACCGCTTTGCTTTCCCATTCCGTATGGGTCTCAAGCCCGAGAATGCGCATGACCGTCGCTCCGGTATCGATGATCGATACCGGCTGGTGGATGACCTGCCCATGCTTGATCCCCACTCCTGACGCGATCCACGGCACCATCGGGGTGCCTGCCGTGGCGGCCGCTTCACCGCTCAGATCCGTACCGGGACCACTGAGCGCCGTCACCAGCACGGTGGTCCGGTTGGAGAGGCCGTGCTCTTTGAATACGTCCAACACAGACTTCATCGCGCTGTCCACCGCCTGCAACGCCTGGCGATACTCCTTGGAATTCCACCCGTGCGCCACCCCGGCCCGGCCGGCTTCCGGCAGATGCACGACCAGTAGATGGGGAACCGAGAGAATCGCATGGCCATAGCCCGAGCCGCTCGTGGCTTTCTGGAAGTACTGCCGGATATAGGACACAATCTTCTCGGAACGGCACTCGGGGCGCAACGCGCCGCATAACTGATAGTCGGTGTACACCTCCGGCCTCGCCAGCTGGTAGAGCGACTCGTCCATATAGAAAATGGCGCTGTCACGGCCGCCGCTTAAGTCCAGATAGTCGAACATACTGGGCGAGCGTGGATAGCCGCGGCTGAATTCGAACACATTCCATGTGATGCCGTGCTTTTCGACCGGCATCCCGGTCACGATCGATGCCATCGTCGGCAACCGCAAGGCCGGATTGACCCCTGTGGCGGACCAGGTTGCTGCGCCATCTTTCACAAGTTTACTGATAACCGGCATAGCGCCGCCCTTGAGCGAATCCTGACCGAACCCCTCGAGAACAAACAGTATGACGTGCTCAGGAGCGCCCGGAGAGGACTCGCTTGCCTTGGGAATCGAAGATGGAACTGCGCCGGCAGGCGGCGGAATCGTCTCAAGGCCCAGCAAAAACAGACCGACAACAAAGGCAAGTAAACGGCGGGATGGACGGTGCATAGCTATGCGTCACTTCCTTTCACCCATAAGGGGATGTGTACCTTAGCACGCGAATTTTCCGGAAGGCAAGGTGGCTGCGGAAGGCGCAGATCGCCTGGCGAAACGGGTTTCCCGGTGTTATGCTGAATTCGTCCGGTCCGTCAGAGTTGCGTCAACCAACGGGGTCCTGGTGCGTCAGTCCTCTTATGGAGAGGGTGAAGGCAATGCCGGCTCGGTCAGGACAACAGACAGCGCCCCTGGTCTCTCAGCAGCTTCCTCAAATCGTGCTGTCCTCACTCCTCCTCATCGCGACCCAGCTCCAGATGGCACTCCCTGCACAAGCTGAAATCCGTGTGGTGACGGCTCAAGGTGAGTATCGGATGGGAGACCGCGACACCCGCGAGGACGCGATCCGAATGGCCACAGAATCCGCCAAACGGACTGCGCTCGAACAGGTGGCGACCTATCTCGAAAGTATCACGGTTGTAGACGGCATGGATGTCACCAAGGATGAGATCCGGACCTATACCGCCGGCCTCGTCCTCGTGCTGGACCAGCAAACCAATACGACGATTGACGGCGACACCATCGTCGTCAAGGTCGATCTTGTCGCCCAAGTCGATACGGAAGAAGTCGGTCATGCGATTGCCGCGCTGCGCGAAAACGAAGATGCGCGGGTCCAGCTGGTGGCATTACAACAGGAGAACGAACAGCTCCAGCAGGAACTCGATACCGCAAACCAGGCCTTAGCAAGCGCCTCAACTCCCGACCAAACACAACAGGCATTTCAGCAACGGCAAGAAATTCTCAATCGCGTTCAGTCGAATGCGATGGTCTCGCAGGCCTGGACTGACTGGGTGATCGTCTCGCCGGTGGTCTATCCCTACCCCTGGATCGGCCTTGCCCAGACACATGCGCTCCTGAATGTCGCGCGAGGGCTCTACCCGAACAGCCCTCACATAGCAGTTGCGCAGCAAGTCATCACCACCAAGCAGCCACCGGCGCCGCCTCAACCGCCAAGTCCTCCGACACCCGGCAATATTCCGTCCCACATGCCGACTCATCAGATTGTTCCCGGCCCCGGATCTCCGGGCGTGCCGCGCACGCTGAACGAAATCACCCATACCACCCCGACCGGACCGCCCCAAATCAGCAATCAGCCGGGATCCCGCAATTTAACCGATGTCCATCAACTGAACCCATTTCTTCCGCCATCAGCTGGCCAACAGTCAACGCCACGTGCCTCCACACGCATGCAACAGTTCCTGCAACAGAATGGCAGCTTCACCCAAACGCCGGGTGCCGGTTCCGGCAACCAGCCCCCCGTCGCCCGACGCCTGCCCCCGACCATCAACCAGATCCACCCTCCCACACCCCACCAAGTCCCGCGGGTTCCCTATCGACTAGCACCCCTTATGCCTGGCGGCAGCGGCCAAGGAGGTGGGGGAGGGACTCGAGGACCGGGAGGGAGCGGGGGAGGAAAACGAGGAAAGTAGTCCATGAAGAACCCCGTCAGACAGACGATTGTGGCGTTCGCGCTGGGAAGTACCGCGCTCTTCTTTTCGTATCCGGCCGATGCTGCTGATCCAGGCGATGTCAGAACCCATGCGGAGCACTCATTCGATCAGCTCAAGCAGCACCAGGAACCACAGAGGTCAGCGGAATCAGTCGGCGGAACGTATCCGCGGGCCGAGGAAAGCCAGAGCACCTATTCGTCAGATCGCTATTGGATCGGCCAAGGCCAGGGTGATTTAGCGAAGGGCAAGATCGTCTGTCAGCGCGTCTCGGAACTCTC
>CAYHNM010000098.1:0-4440 GCA_964357985.1 uncultured Nitrospira sp.
TCTGAGTGGCGCGCAATTTGGCGCCGATTTCCTGAAAGCTGCCGATACGATCGAGATCTTCCTTCTTCTTATAGGGCCGCCCTTGGATGATTTCCGCCGCCATCGATTGCGTGATCGCCGGATCCAGAGCTTGAATCACCAAAGGGTCCGCCGTATTCAGATTGACCAGCGCGCCGCCTTCCTGCGGAAACACCGTCACATACCGCGAGAGCCGGTCGGCAATGTCCGGGGTAAAGCCCTTGATCAGCCGCAAATCGCCCGGGCCTGAGAGCGGCGCATTGGCCGCGCGATAGGGCGGACGCTGCGATTGATAGTACAGACTCTCCGCTCCGGCCGGTTCCTGATTGTCATCCTGATCCACCCAATCGACCACCGCATCGACCAGATCGGGGCTGAGTTGAAGCAATTCAAAGAGCCGCTTGAATCGATCGATCTTCGTTTTTTTCTGAATGGCGTCGCCGGCGGCGGCGGCCAGATCGTTCAGATTGAGTTTGCCCCGCTCATCCTCAATCTGCGCGCTCAGAAAGCCATCGCCGATTGCATAATTCTTGATCGGCATGGCCCAGAGATCGGTCGGCGAGTCGTACGATTCACCGGATTTTTTATCCTTGAAAAAGTCCTGCTGAAGAACGGCGCGAGCCGCCTGAACGGCGGCCCGGGTGAGGGTTTGCGCTTTGAAGTTGTCGCGAAAGGCTGCCGCGTCGCGGTATTCGCGCCGGGCCTCGCCGTCGAATTCGAGAATTAGGGCAACGAGAAGGGCCAATATGAGCAGGGCCAGAAGAAGCGCGACGCCGCGTTCATCATCCTTTTGCATAACTGACCACTCGGACAGTGGCATCGAGATTGACGGGATTATCGAACTTCGGACGTACTTGCAGATGCCTGACTTGCAGCTCATACGGAGCCTGGTCGATCGCCAGCAGGAGCGCCATCAGATCCGGCAGCTGAATGCCGTCCAGGCGGAGATCAACCGCGGTTTCCTGATACCCTTGCGCCAGGGCTTGGACTTGGGGCTGCATGCCGGCAATCCGCTCACGCACATGGGCCTGGTTTGCCGCATCCTCGATGAATGCCAGCAGGGAGAACCCCGCATCGGTCACCGGCATCCGTTGTTCCGCGCGGGTCAGTCGCGCGCGCTTGCTCGCATAGTCGGCGCCCATCGCCGTCAGCTCGCTGCTCTCTCGTTGCTTTTTGGCGGCCTGGCGATCCAAGCGATCCATGGTCGCCAGCAGGGGATCGACGACCAGCAGGAACAACAGGCTCGCCACAACCACGCCGCCGCCGACCGATAAGACTGCGCGTTCGCGCGGAGCCAGTTGCGTCCACCGTTCCCGTAATTGGTGCATCATGGCTGGGCCACCGTCGCGCTCATCCGAAACACCACCTGATTCGATGACGCGCCCACCCGGGTTTCGCTCACGGCGACATCCTTGAAGACCCCTCCGGCCGAATAGGTCTGTTTGATCTTCTCCACGGCTTCGAATGAGGTCGTCTCGCCTTCGAGCAACACCAGCGGGCTGTCGATCGTCAGATCTCGTATCTTGACCGAGATACCCGCCGGCATCTGTTTCATGAAGGCCGCCATCGTGGCAAGCACATGCTGCTGGGATCCATCGACGACGGCGAGCGCCTTATCGACCGCGGCAATGCGAAAACGGGCCTGATCCAATTCCTCGCCCGGCGCAGCCCCTGGCTCAAAGAGTTGCGCATAATGCCCCTGAAGAGCGCCCTTCAGTTGTTGCACACGTTGTTCTTTCAAAGAGAGATGCGTCACACCGTCTGCGAGAGCCAATGCCCCCAGCACCACGGCGCCCACGAGAGCCAGCCGCTTATCGCGCGCCGAGGTCCGGGACTGCGGGGCGTTCGCATCCGAGACGGCTTTCAAATCGAGAGCGAGGCCGGCCGGCGTCGGCTTGAAGCGCCACTTCGGCCGGATCAGTTTCGGATGGATCGCCAACCCAAAGGCGATCGAAAAGGCGCGCGGGCTGTTCAACCCGAACCCCTGCCGCGGACCGACCGGATAAAGCCCCAGTTGATGCGCGACATATCCGCCGATCTCTCTGAGTTTCGCCCCTCCGCCGGATACCCAGCAGTGAGTAAGACGCCCGCGCTCGGCCCCTTCGTAACCTTGGATGGTGACGCGCAGTTCTTTGAGCAGCGGCTCCAGCCAGGCATCGACCTGTTGGACATTCAAGCTGCGCTTGCGCCGTTCTGCGTCGGCAAAACTACAGGCATGCCGCACCGCCAACGCATGAGTCAGGTGATTGCCGCCCCATAAAATGGTCCGCAAGACCACCGGGCGCCCTTCGTGCACCAGACAGATGGTGGTCTTGGACGCGCCCACATCAATGATGGCCAAATCGTGCGGGACGTGGCCGCCTTCCTGTTGAAGGAATTGCGTCACGGAATACAGGGCCATGGCATCGACATTGATTGCAGCCGGCTCGATATCGGCTTGGGCGAGGAAGCGCAGGTGTTCGGCCACTTTGTCCCGCGGGGCCGCCGTGACCAACACGTCCGACCCTTTGGTAATGCGCGACATCCCTTCGGCGGTGAGCCCAGGCGGAAGCACGACGCTTCCGATCGCCAGCTCATCCACCGGCATCGGGATCAGATTTTCCACTTCAAACGGAACGACCTGCGACAATTTCTCCGCATCTTTGAACGGGAAGGAGAGCGTGCGCACAAACAGATCCTGACAGGGGATCGCCGTCACCAGACGATCCGTGGCATAGAGTCCGTTGTGCCAAAGGAAGCCACGCAACGATTGCACCCGTCGCGCCGGTTCCACGTCTTCCGGATGCGCAAACGGCAATGGCTGGTGGAAATACTCAATCGTTTCACGCCCGCTCAGCCGGCGGCGAAACCGCACGGCCTTCAGGCCGGTCTGGCCGATATCCAGGCCCACACATTCGGTGGCAATACTCATGCAGTCTGAATTCCTCGTAAGATCATGTGCTACTCTACAACGCCACCCTGGCCTGTGCCAATGTTCCTATCACTTTGAACGTAAACGGCGTCCCGGTCGGCAAGGGAGGAATACCCAACCCGGGAGCCTTCGCCGCAAATCCCACACCGGGAATCACCGTCAAGGACAACGCCAGCTGGCTCTGTTGTATGGGTTGCTGCATTGTAACCGTTCCCTGCCCGGAAAACGATCCGTCGATCCCGTCGCCCTTCAGTTCGGTCACGTCACAGACCTGCTCCCGGCATGCCAGGCCGAGCGACAGGTTGCTGAAGGCCAGCGCGAGGATACGGCCATTGCCCACCGGAATGCGATCCAGAGACAGATCCTTGGCCTCCGCTTTCCACGTGCCCTCGCCGAATGAGGCAGATCCGGCGGTTGCGGCGCGATCGAGACGATGCGTGAACTCACCGGTCAAGATGCCACGTGTCACATAGGGGCGAATCACCTTGGAAAGGTCGAGCTTCTGAATTTTTCCAACCATAGCGACAGGGCCGGTCATGGACCAGGAGGAGGTCATCACACTCAATTTGACCGTGCCCTGAGTCGCGGTGGTTTCGTCGAGCTGCGCCGCAAGATCCAGGGCGACCCCGCCGGTCAGCAACCGCCAGACCCCCGCTTGAGCCCGCACCAGACCCAGCTGCAGGGGAGCCCAGTCGGTTTTGGTCAACGTCATCTGCCGCCATTCGATCGCCGCCGGAAACCCGATCGTCCAGTCTGCCGCGCGCACCTCCATACCGGTGGCCCGCTGCAGCTCCCCAATGACTCTCGTCTGCAACGCCCCATAAGGAAACGTGAGGGCGATCGAGAGGAACAACAGTCCGCATCCAAAGGCCATCCACAGCAGCGGGGCTTTCCAAGCCGAGAGATCTTTCCCGGGCCATACCATTACGAGACTCCCACCGTGACCCATTCACGAACGGTGTAGGGTTCTGCATCGGGCTCTTGGAAGGTGATTTCCAGCAACAGCGCCGTCGGCAACGGTCCGGTTGAGCTCCACTCGTCCAGCCACACCTGGCCTTGCCGGCTATAGTAGCGCACGTTGAATCCCTTTACCTTCGTCGCCAGGTTGACCTGATCGACCGATTCATCGGTGAGCCCGTAGAGATTGCGCCGGACGAATCGGATCAAGCGATCGCCTTCGCGCGTGTAAATCACGCGCAAGATCTCGCTCTCGCGCGCGGCTTGCACGCCCAATCCATCCCCCCTGGTGACAAAGGCCAACGTATCGGCCGACTGGCCGTCTTGCGTCCCGTTCAGACCGACCCAGGGGAACGTCGTTTCCTTGACGCCGATCGTGAGTTCCTCGGCCATCAGCCGCAACACGCGCCGGATGGTCTGCTCCCGAGACGCCGCCGCACGACCGGCATCCACGACCTGCGTCGTGGTGAGCAAGGAGCCGAACACAATCGCGCCCAACGTCGCCAGGAGCGCAATCGCCAACAGCGCTTCGACCAGCGTAAATCCGCCTTCGT
>CAYHNM010000098.1:4540-5978 GCA_964357985.1 uncultured Nitrospira sp.
GCGAGGCCGGCAAAGACATACGTACTCACTTCCAAGGTTTCCTCCTGCTGACCGCGCAGCCAGGAGATCTGGATCTTGACTTCCCGAATGAGTTCCAGCGGCGTCGGCATAATGCTGCGCTTCCAGCGATACCCGGGCGCACGATCGGTCCCCGTGATCGACGAGAGGACCCCGGGCGCCGGCGTTTGAAACTCTCCCGTCGATTCTCCGATGGGAAACGAACCAGATAGTTCTGTTTCCAAGAGTTTTTCTTGCGCCAACAGCGTGGCCGTCGTCAGCTCCATGGATCGGGATTGCAGTTCCAAATCGAAATTTCTCAGGCCCAGCAGCACGGGGAGAGCAATCGCAAGAATCGCCACGGCCAGCAACACCTCCAGCAAAGTAAATCCGCGTTCGTCCTTGGGTAGGTATGGCCGCATGGGGTGTGAGTGGCGTTAGGGCTTGACCAGGCCGGTCTGATTCCCGGCAGCCACCGTGGCCGTCGGAATCAACAGGGTCTTGACGCGATCAGGAATGGATGCCAGGCGTTGAGGTTCGATCCGCTCATCGCTGGTGCGGATCGCTCCGGTGGCGGACTCGACGACGATGGCCAACACATTGTTGCTGCTATCGGTCAGATGCAGAACCGCTTCATCGATCCGACCGTTGGGATAGAGCATCAGGTCGAGACGACCGGCTGTCCGCTTGATCGAGCCGGAAGACGCGTCAGCGAGACGGATGGTGTCCGGAAGCGTGCGGGGGGTTGCCCAGGCGGCGTCCAGCAGGGGCTTCTCCTCTTTCCCTTCGATAGTCATCGCCCAGTATTGACTTTGATCCAGGTCCAGATAGAGTTTGACCGGTTTCTGCGTGCTCATGGCAATCCCTTGGAGGGTTCGCACCGCTCCGATGAATTTCCGACCAGTTGACGCCAAATCGTCGTTCAAGTTGATGCGTGGAATCACGATCCCCAACATCGCCACAAATAGAAACATGACGATGATCATCTCCAGCAAGGTGAACCCCAGGGGTGAGCGGAGAATACACGTATCGAGGTCAAGGTTGAGGTTGAGGTTGAGTGAAATCGGACGTGGAAGGTTGAACCTGCGAGGCAATTGCCTGGCGCTTCCAACCTCTAACTTCCAACCTCCAACCTCCTGCCTCCAACCTCTCACCTCAACCCTCCAGCGGATGTTCTAATCCTTTTCCAGATTCCAATTCGCAATATCGGCATTCACGCCTTCTCCGCCGACTTCGCCATCTGTACCGAGAGACATGATTTCATAATCAGCTTTAATCTGCCCGTATTGCCCCTGCTGGATCGGAGCCGGGCTCTGATACTTATAAGGATTTCCCCAGGGATCTTCAGGAAGCTTGTCGATATATCCGCCGATCTTCCACTTCTTCGGGATCACACCCACCGACGGCTTCTCGACCAGCGCTTTGAGCCCCTGTTCGCTTG
>CAYHNM010000099.1:0-5880 GCA_964357985.1 uncultured Nitrospira sp.
CAGCGGCGTTCCCTGCCTTCGCCGAAGCGCTTCGCGCAGGCAGGTCGCATCGCGCAGAAACTCAACGTACCGGCGCGTACGCCTCCGCCTCTGTGCTTCGCTGCGGCCTTGCCCGCGGAACGGCGCGTCTCGGCGCGCCGGGGCTGGGCGGGTGAGACCAGCTGCCTTTTTGAGCATCCTGCGGTGGTTCTGGACTTGGCCCCATGCTGAAAGATCTTGGCGCATCTGTGGTATCAACCGGATTTTCAGCAGCCTGCTAGTGACTCGGCATCGGCACATACGTTTCAGCAATGATGGCTTGACCGGGAGTAGACAGAGCAAACTGCGCGAACGCATCGACGAGAGGATTTGCTTCTTTCTTGGAGAGCAGCAAGATCGGCCGACGTAGCGGGTAGCGGCCATCTTTGACGGTCGGCGCTTCCGGCTCGATCTTATCGACCGGGAGCAGACGCACGGCCACTCCGGTCGAGACGACTGAGAGGCCGGTACTGAGTGAAATATAGGTGACGGCGGAGAGCGGCGGGAGTGTGCCGACCACTGTTTTCACGGCTTTTTCATCGTGCCCGATGACCTTGGCTGTATCCGAGATCTTTCCGACAATGCCCAGCTGCGACTCGAACGCTTCGCGGATATTCTGATTGCGCGGGCGGTCGATCAACAAAATTCGTGTGTCCGGCCCGCCGATGTCTGCCCAGGTGGTGAATTTCCCAGAAAAGAGCTCAGCTACCTGCTGTTTGGTGATTTCCTTTGTGAAATTGGAGAGATGAACCAGAATGCCGATCCCGTCCCATCCGATTTGTTTGCTGGCCAGGCCGGGATCTTCTGATCCTGTGATCGCGATATGGGCCTGCCCGGACTTCACCATGTCGACTGGCTTGGAATTGTCTTCCCACAGGAGATCGATGTAGGCCCGCGGGTTCGCTTTCTCAAAGGCTCGCGCCAGTGTTTCAATGGTAGTGTTCTCCGGCCCGTTGCCGGCGATCACCAGGCTTCCCGCCACTTCTGCATGAGAGGGGGAAGAGAGGGCCGTGAAACCCATGACGCTTACCCAGCAGGCAAACAGCAGTCTGACGATCATGCCGGCTCCCTTGTAGTCGAGACGCGACGGAGTCGATATGAGTGCCACTCTGTGGTCATGTCCTAGGAGTCCGTTCCTTGGCCCGATCCCGGATCGGAGGACGACGCGGCGTTTGGCTGGGGAACATTGCGCTTCGCGTTCAAGGGGGGAAGTTTGGCGAATCGGTCCATACGCTCGTTGAGCATCGAACCGGCCTTCATTTCTGCGAAGCCCGGTTTGTGATCTCCTTTGACGGTTGAGGCAAAGGAGGAGAGGAGCCGTGTGGCGTCCTGCGCCTGGCAGAACGGACATTCGGTATCTTCCGGTCGCGCATGGACGGACTGCGTGGCCTCGAATGCTTTTGAGCATTGCCCACACCGATACTCATACACAGGCATGATCGAGTTCCCTTTCTCTTGGCAGATCCGCTCCGTGGTTCATTCATTCCACGCACGGATGAATCCCGGCAAATACCCCGCCGGTGCCCTTGACCGGCCGACAAACTTTGCCTTATTGTACACAACCATGTAGTTGAACTGCCAGCGTGAATCAGAGGAGGCTGTCGATGTCGGTGTTGATTCGAAAGTACAAAGGGAATAACGGGATGATGCAGGAAGAGCGCATCGATGATGAGGATCGCATTGAACGGTATATGCGTCTCTTCGACAAAGACGATGTGAAGAAGTTGGAGACCGGCGTCAAGGTCTTCATCGAAAAAGACGAGTGGATTCTCGTTCCGTAATTCGATTGTCGGGCGGGATCATCGAAGCAAAGCCTCGGTGATTCTGTCCGGCACTCCCTTTCCAGTGTAGATTGGCCGTCATGATTTATTGGGTTCATATCGCCCGCTCCATCGATCGCGTGACACTTCATAAAGAACGTTGCTCGGAAGTTCCCGCGAACGTCTTCTCCAGCGACTTTTGGGAGGGCGGTTGGTTCGATTATCCTGATAAAGAGCGGGCTCTTCGGGCCATGGAGCAGGCCGGGACCAACGTGCAGCGGCGCTGTGCGCTCTGCCGACCATAGCAGGCAGTGCCGAGTTCTGAGTGCTCGGTCCTGAGTAGTTCTCTGAGATTCAAGCCCAGCACTCAGCACCCAAATCTCAGCACTTTTTCAATTCCATGCCTCGATTTGCGTTACTTCTGACTACTCTCATTTGGGGAGCGACCTTTCCTGCGACGAAAGCGGCGCTCGACCAGATTCCTCCTTTGTCGTTTCTTTTCTTGAGATTTCTCCTCGGGGCAGTCCTCGTGGGGCTCTGTCTGGTTTTGATGGCCAGGCCGGTCTCGACGGACCGGGTCGTGCTCCGCGCCAGCGCGATTGCTACCGGGTGGCTTTTCCTTGGGTACGTGCTGCAAACTGTGGGGCTTGGCTACACCACGGCGTCTAATTCTGCTTTTATCACGACGCTCTACGTCGTGTTCGTTCCGCTCATCTTGCGGCGCTTTGGCCCGCGATCGTGGGTTGCGGCCGGGATCGCGACCGTCGGCTTGTGGTGTCTGGTCAAGCCGACAACGAGCGTCAATCTCGGAGACCTGCTCACCCTCGGGTGTGCGCTGGCCTTTGCCGCTCACATGGCCTGCTTGGAGCGGTATACGCGAGAGTTGGATGCGACCTCGCTGTTTCTCTGGCAGTTGGTCGCCATGTCCGGACTCATGTTGGTGGCCATGGCCTGGGAGCATCCGGCGCTGAGCGCGTTCGAGCCGACGACGGTCTTATTGATCGGCCTCGCAGTCACCGGAGTCTTGGCGACCCTGGCCTTTGCCGTACAGATGTGGGCGCAGCAGTTGCTCCCTGCGCAACAGGTGGCGCTCATTTTTTCGCTTGAGCCGGCCTACGCGGCCTGGCTGGCGTGGTATTTTCTCGGAGAGTCGCTCGACTGGCTGGGGTGGGTCGGGAGCGGATTGATTTTGATCGCAGTCATTATTGGTTCGTTGGGGGCGAGTGTGGCGGAAGCTGATCGCCCACTTCAGATTTCACCGGCTGCATGATGAAAGGTCCTTAGCATGGCGCAGAAATTCGGGAACGGCCGGTGGGTGCAGGAAGGATTTTTGGATAATCGAGCCGAGGGAACCGTGGTCGGTCGCATGACCTTTGCCGCGATCGGGTCGGTCGATGTCTATTTGCGCGGAAATTTTAAGGGTGAGATCGCGGGGAAGCTGATTCAGTTCCGCAACCGGCACTTTGAGGACGATGATGTGGCCGGGCAGGTCATCGGTGACATGGAGAATCCGCAGATCGGCGACGTGAATCTCATGTCCTTCGATCCTCATCCCAATCTGGTGCCGCATCCCTACATCGAGTGGTTCTCGCTGCGGAAAAATCACTACCGTTTCGAACTGGAACCGGAAGACGCGTGGATTGTGACGGGAGAAGCTGTGGCGGCGATAGACCCACAGAGCCGGCGCATTCGAGCAGAACTGGCCGGTCAGCTGACAGTGAAGCCGACCCGCGAAGAGTCTGACTGGGTCTAAGCGACGAAGAAACGCCCTTGTATCAGGCGGTGAGCGTATCCTGTTTGCTCTTCCCTTCCCGCACGTAGTCCGGTACGTCGCGGATGTCCCACACCAGCCCGACCTTCTCCATCATCTTCAGGCAGTAATAGGTCATGTCGACTTCCCACCAATAGAATCCCTGCCTGGTTGAGGCGGGGTAGTAGTGGTGGTTATTGTGCCAGCCTTCGCCCATGGTAATGAGGGCGAGGATGAAATTATTCCGGCTATCGTCGCCGGTCACGTATCGCTGTGAACCATAGACGTGAGACAGCGAATTGATCGTGCAGGTGCCGTGGATGAGTGCGACGGTCGACACGAAGAATCCCCAGATCAACATCTGCGGGCCGTCGGTGCCGAGTCCCGGCGCATAGGCCTCAAGCAATTTCCCGAGTCCAAACATGCCGAACCCCGCGACGGTCGGCATGAGGATGTCGAAGCGGTCGAGAAAGCGAAGTTCCGGAAATTTCGCGAAGTCCTGGATGTTTTTCAGGCGTGGCGCGAAGTGCGTCTGCGAGGTAAACCATCCCATATGCGACCAGAGAAACCCTCCCTGGCGCGGGGAGTGAACATCGTCGGGCGTATCCGATGCGATATGGTGATGCCGGTGGTGGCCGGCCCACCAGAGAGGGCCGCGTTGGGCGCAGGATCCTCCCAGCAGGGCGAAGGCAAACTGCACGGCACGAGACGTCTTAAACGTCCGGTGCGAAAAATAGCGGTGATACCAGCCGGTGATGGCGAACATGCGGAGAAAGTAAAAGGCCACGGCGACAGCCACGGCCGTCCAGCTCCATCCGACCCAGATAATACCGAGGCACATCAGGTGAACGGCGATCAACGGAAAACAGCGGACCCAGTCCATCTTCGGCACGCCATCCGATTTCATGTACTCCAGACCAGCCCAAGAATCGAACCAACGAAGGACGGTCAGCCACAGATCTTGGCCTCGGGTCGGTTGTAAGGTGCTCACGTCGGACATTCGCTACCTCCAGGTCAGGGATACTTCGGCATGGCCAAGGGACTGCCATGTAGGAGGATCCCGATTATGCTCACCATGAGCGGGGCACTTGGGGAAATCTGAAAAGGCAGGCCGCCGATGCTGGATGTCTTATTCGCGCTAACAGGAGGCCAGCTTGGCATCAGATAATCATTATACATGGACTATTGAAAAATGAAACAGCCAGGTTCTCTGCCTACCTTTTATTCTACGTGAATGACGAAAGGTGTCTATTGTTTTTCTCTGGCGACCCTTCCGACGTGTGTCGATTTGACACTCTTGCCCCTGCGTCTCTAAAATGCGCGACTCATGAACGATCGTTTCCTCAAAGCCTGCCGGCGTGAGCCGGTCGATTGTACGCCGGTCTGGTTTATGCGCCAGGCTGGCCGGTACATGTCTGAATACCGCGCACTGCGGGCCAAGCATTCCATGCTCGATTTGTGCAAGACGCCTGAACTGGCGGCGCAAGTCACGATGCAGCCGATCGATCGCTTCCCGCTTGATGCCGCCATCATTTTTGCCGACATTCTCCTGCCGCTGGAGCCGATGGGGCTGAATCTGGAGTTTGCCGAGGGCGAAGGTCCGGTGATTCACAATCCGGTCCGTGACCGTGCTGCGGTGGATCGATTAAACGTGGTGGATGGCAGTGAGCTCGAGTATGTCGCCGAAGCCATCAGGCAGGCGCGTCGGGCGTTGAACGGGCGTGTGCCGCTCATCGGATTTGCCGGTGCGCCGTTTACGCTCGCGAGTTATGCGATCGAAGGCGGCGGGTCACGAAACTATCTCCACACCAAGCAGATGATGTACAGCGATCCAGCGAGCTGGCATACGCTCATGGATAAGTTTGCGCGGGTTATCACCGGGTATCTGCGACGGCAGATCCAAGCCGGGGCGCAGGCGGTGCAGCTGTTCGACAGCTGGGTCGGCTGTCTGTCGGCGGGGGATTACGCCGAGTATGTGAAGCCTCATGTCCAATTGATTTTCGACGGGCTCAAGCACGAGGGCGTTCCCCTCATCCACTTCGGCACCGGCACGACCGCGATTCTTCGGCAGATGCGCGAGGCCGGCGGCGATGTGATCGGCATCGATTGGCGCATCCACCTTGATGAAGCCTGGGCGATGGTCGGACATGATCGCGCGGTGCAGGGGAATCTCGATCCGCTGGTTCTGTTTGCCCCGCTCCATGAAATCGAGCGGCGCGTCGAGGATATTTTGCGGCGGGCCGGCAATCGACCCGGCCACATTTTCAATCTCGGTCATGGCATCCTTCCGACCACTCCGGTCGATCATGTGGCGGCGACGATCGACATGATCCACAAACTCAGCCAACGCTA
>CAYHNM010000100.1:0-5879 GCA_964357985.1 uncultured Nitrospira sp.
GGGCTTCAAGGGAACGGGCGGCAGGGGCGTAATCAGGATCGAGCCGGTTTCCGTCTGCCACCAGGTGTCCATGATCGGTTTGTCGCCGCCGGTCACACGATGGAACCACTCCCAGGCTTCCGGATTGATCGGTTCGCCGACGCTGCCGAGGATACGCAGGGTCGAGAGATCGTACTTCTTGGGCCAGTCTTCACCATAGCGCATGAGCAGGCGAATCGCCGTCGGCGTCGTGTAGAAAATCGAGACGCCATAGCGTTCGATCAAATCCCACCAACGGCCGGGGTTCGGATAGTCCGGCTTGCCCTCGGCGGTAAGGATCGTCGCGCCGTTCAGCAGCGGGCCATAGACGATGTAGCTGTGGCCGGTGACCCAGCCCGGATCGGCGACGCAGAAATACACATCATCGTCTTTCAAGTCGAACACATATTTCGACGTGATGTAGGTGCCGACCATGTAGCCGCCGTGGACATGCACGACGCCCTTCGGTTTGCCGGTGGTGCCGGAGGTGTACAAGATATACAACGGGTCTTCAGCGTCCAGCTTGACCGCTTCACATTCAGTGGATTCGCCTTTCAGCCATTCGTGCCAGTCGATTTCTTTGGGGGCGGCCAGCGCGACCTCCGGCTTCTGCCGCCGGACGACGATGACGTGCTCGACCGTCGGGCAGGTCTTTAGGGCTTCATCCACGACCGACTTGAGGGGAATGACTTTTCCGCGGTCGTAACCGACATCGGCCGTAATGACCAGATGGGATTCGGCATCGTGGATGCGATTGGCCAGTGCCGGAGCGCTGAAACCGGAATAGACCACGCTATGGATCACACCGATGCGGGCGCAAGCCAGCATGGCCACGATCTGTTCAGGAACCTTGGGAAGATAAATGGTGACGCGGTCGCCCTTTTTCAGGCCTAGCTTCTTGAGGGCATTGGCACAGCGATTGACTTGGCGATAGAGCTGCCCGTAGGTGAACACGCGCTCGGTATCGTTTTCACCGACCCAGATGACCGCTACTTTGTTCTTCCGGCCGTTTTTGACGTGCCGATCAAGACAGTTATAGGAGATGTTGCAGGTGGCCCCCACAAACCATTTCGCGAAGGGGTAGTTCCATTCCAGCACTTTGTTCCACGGCGAAAACCATTCGAGCTCCTTGGCGACTCCGCTCCAAAAGGCCTCCGGATCGGCAATCGATTTCTTATACTCGGTTTCGTAATCCTGAATATGGGCGGCGGCTTTGGTCTTGGCGCTTGGCTGGTACGTTCGGCTTTCCTTCAATAGAGTCTCGATCTTCTCACTCATGACGCACACACCTCCTCGGTCGATAGCCGTCTCGGCACGGATATGATGATTATGGAGAAAGGGGCCTCCCCCTGCAACCCATACATTTGTACGGGGATCTACTCTATGGCGAATGAGTCTTTGAAATGAACGGGTTGGCCAGGCCGATTCCTTGACAGCCATCACAGCCCGAGGGTAGGCTCATTAGGAGCTGCTCATGCGAACTTTTCTTCGATCTATCACAACTATGTTCACTAGAAACTTGTGTGCCATGAGTCTTGGTCTCGGGCTGTTTTTGCTTGCCTGTTTGAGTGGATCGTCTCCCGCCTCCGCCCAGTTAGGGAAACCTGAGGGGCTCTATTACAAGTCATGGGCGGTCGTCGTTGGGGTGGAGCACTATCTGCTGGCTCCTTCGATTCCCGGAGCATTGGCGGACGCCAAGACGGTGGCCCAGGCATTTCGTCAGATGGGCTTCGACGAAGTGGTTGAGGTCTATGACAAGGATGCCAGCTTTCGCCATCTGCAGCAGCTCTTGTCGGACATGTTGCCGCGCAAGGTCGGGCGGATGGATCGGCTGGTGCTCTTCTACGTGGGGCATTCCGGAGTGACGCAAGATGCTGATGGGAAGGATCTCGGCTACCTGGTTCCGTCGGATGCGCAGATCAATAATGTCGCCAAGTCCATTACCTTCGACCAGCTCAAGGAATTTACCCGGCGTCTGGCGGCGAAACACACGCTGCTCATTCTTGATACCGCGGTCCGGGGCTGGGAAGCCACGGCGCCTCAGCAGTTGTCTCTCGAAGGCCGGTTGTCACCGGAGGACGACACGGAACGACGCGCGATGCAGGTGATTACTGCGGGGGATAAGGGGGAAGTGTCCAAGCGTGTTGGGGATGCGAGTCTCTTCGTCAAATCGCTTCTGACGGGGTTACAGGGTGCGGCGGATCTGAATAAGAATGGTTGGCTGATGGCTTCCGAGTTGGGAGCGTATCTTGAAAAAGAAATTCCCGGCGTCACGCAGGGACAGCAACATCCGATATCCGTCAGGCTGGACGGGGATGGCGACTTCATTCTCATCGAAGGGCGCAAGGCAGCGTTTGTGCTCGGCGCAGGTCCCCAGACGCCGGCTGAACGGCAACAGGCGGCACGGGCACAATATGACCAGGCGTTTGCATTGCTCCAGGAGGGGAAGCGCGTAGAGGAAGCTTTGGAACGACTGAATCGCTCGATTGAATTCAATCCAGAATTCGGCGATGCCTATGTGCTGAAAAGTTATCTCCGGTTGGAGATCTTGCCCAACCTTGAAGAGGCATTGACCGCCGGCCAGTTGGCCGTCAAGCACGCGCCTACGAACCCTGACTCGTACTACACGTTGGGGTTAATCTATGAAAAACGGGGGAGTTTCCAGGAGGCCGAACAGGCGCTCTTGCAGGCGCTGAAGGTGAATGCCGGGTACCAGGATGTCTATTTTTCGCTCGGCACGCTCTATGCGGATCATCTGAAGGATCAGGTGAAGTCCGTCGAGGCGTTTCGCCGGTATGTCGAGTTGGGCGGAACCGATTCCCGTGCGCGAGCGGCAGTGAGTCAGGCCGACACTCAGCTGAAGCCTTAGTCTTTTCCCCCGCCCTTGAGATAGCCCAATCCGATCTTCAGCGCGCGTCTCGTGATTTCGGCCCAGCGTACTTGCGGATATTCTGCCAAGACCGCGGCGGCCTTGGGATCCTGAATATCCAAGCTGGCGATCTTGATAATGCCGTCTTCTATTTGAACGTCGGCCACAGTGCGTGCCTCCCCTAAGAATCATCACGGAGTGGACTGAATACGCGCAGTCTCGTCAACCGTTCATACACCGTTGCGTTGACTGAAGTAAGGTCGCATGTTAGCATGAATCCACGCGAATTTTCGAACCGTTTGAGGCTCCACGTCATCAATTCCCGTTATGAAGGAGGATCGCATGGCTACATCGCAAGCGCGTTTTACGAGACTGGCCGGCACCGGGCTTGCCATTGTTCTCTTGGTCGGACTTGCCGCTTGTGGTGGCCCTCCAAAGTGGGTGCAAAAGGGGTCGGGAGCGTTCAACGAGAAGGATAGCAAGGCGTTCTATGGCGTGGGGGCGGTGGTTGGTGTGCGGAACGAGCCACTAGCCTGGGATACGGCAGAGAATCGCGCGCGCGCTGAAATTGCCAAGACCTTTGAAACGTACACGGGTTATCTGATGAGAGATTACGCGGCGTCGACGACAGCTGGTGATTTCACCAGAAACACGGAAGAGCAGAATGTTGAGAGGGCGATCAAGACGGTCACGACGGCGACGCTGAGCGGCGTGCGCCCGATTGATCGGTATAAAGACGACAAGACTAATACGTATTATGTCCTCACCAAGCTGAACCTCGAAGAAATGAAGAACAACTTGGAGCAGGCGAAAGAGCTCAATGCGCAGGTGCGCGACTTTGTCCGGAAGAATGCCGATAAGATGTTCGATCGGCTGGAGAAAGAAGAAGACAAGCGGTTGGCGCGATAACGCGCCGTTTCGATTGTCGCTTTCCATGAGGATTTTCAGCGGAGGGACTGGTGTGATGGTGATGAAGTCTGGATGGTTGGCGTTGGGGGCACTGTCGGTGCTGATTCTGGGGGGCTGCGGGCATGAAACGAAAGTGACGCGGATTGATGCCGGCGTGGTGACAGACCTCAGCGGGCGCTGGAACGATACTGACTCACGGATGGTGGCCGAGACTATGGTGAAGGAATCGCTGAGTTACCCATGGCTTGGCAACTTCACCCAAGCGAAGCATCGCCAGCCTGTTGTGGTGGTCGGCACGATTTTGAATAGCAGCCACGAACACATCAGCGTCCAGACGTTTGTCACCGATCTTGAGCGCGAGCTGACGAATTCCCAGAAAGTCACCTTCGTTGCCGGCAAGGGCGAGCGCGATGAGCTGCGCACCGAGCGCAAAGAGCAGGCGATGTTTTCCCGGGAGGATACGCAAAAGGCTCCCGGAAAAGAAATCGGTGCCGATTACATGATGAAGGGGACGATTTCGACGATCCTCGACGAAGCGGATGCGACCAAAGCCGTGTTCTATCAAGTGGATCTCCAGATGATCGACCTGGAGAGCAATGCCAAGGTCTGGTACGGGCAGAAGAAAATTAAGAAGGTCATCGAAAAGAAACGAACCATTTTCTAGGCTCCAGGACTCTGTTGAGCCCTCTCTTCTCACGTGTTGCCCACAGTCCTCCGGCGCCGTGGCGCGCTGTCCGTTCATCCCTTCGATTCGCTGTGCTAGCCGGGCTGCTTCTGTTGACCGCCTGCGGTCCATCCGTTAATCGCTATCTGTTGATTGAGCAGAGTCTGGCTGCAGGCGATGCCAAGCAGGCAGACGCGATTGTTCAGCAAGCTGAAAAATCCTACGGAGAGAAGAGTCGCCTGCTGTACGGCATGGATCGCGGGATGACGCTGCAATTGGCCGGCGACTACCAGCAGAGCAGCGCTGTCTTGGAACAGGCTGAGGAGGAAGTGGAACGGCTCTATACCAGGACGGTTCGTTCCGAAGCCGCCGCCTTTCTCACCAATGACAATGCCTTATTCTATGAAGGCGATCCCTACGAACATGTGATGATCAATGTCGTCAAGGCGTTGAACTATGCCGCGCAGGGGCAGCTACAGGAAGCCTTGGTGGAAGCCCGTCGGATCGATCACCGGCTCAACGTGCTTACGGATAAGGTCAAGGACAAGGCGAGCTATCGGGAGGACGGGTTTGCCCGATATCTGACGGGCATTCTCTATGAGGCGACGGATGACGTGAATAACGCGTTCATTGCCTACCGGAAGGCCTATGACGCGTACGAAGCCAACCGAAGCTGGGCGCGCACGCCGGTGCCGACTCAACTCCGTGCCGATCTCTTGCGGACCACTGACGCGCTCAATTTGACGAATGAGTTTGAGGAGTATCGGCGGCTCTTCCCTGATACGGTATGGCAGGCAAGTGCGGCGCAGCGAGGCCTCGCCCAAGTGGTATTGATCAGTTATAATGGCCGCGCTCCCCATAAGGAGGACCGCTTTCTTGACTTGCCGATCAGCCTGGATGCCTTGCAGCTCGTGTTGTTGAATCGTGGGTTCTCTCAGTCGCCCAGGCATCAGAACCGGGGTGTTGATAGCGTCCTGTATGGCCTCAATGGTCGTGTCGTGCGCGTGGCGTTGCCTCGATTGGTGACACAGAAAACGCAGGTGCCTTCGGAGCAGTTGACGCTGGTTGGCGGGACTGGTCAGCAGGTGAGGGTTTCCTCAGAGTTGGGGCAGAACATTTCCGCGCTGGCAGATAAGAGTCTTTCCGATCGTTTGCCTGGCATCACGGTCAAGGCATTAGCTCGCGCAGCCGTCAAGTTTGCGATGGCGGAAGGGGCCACACGCGGGGCCCAGCAAGCGGCGGGGAAAGACGCTGCGCCATGGGTCGGACTGGTGGTGAGTCTTCTCACCAAAGGACTTGCAGTTGCCTCGGAAGAGGCTGATAAGCGCAGTTGGCAGACGCTCCCGGATGAAATTCACATCGCTCGCGCGTGGGTCGAGCCCGGGCAGTATGCGGCGTCGGTGCAGCTGGTTGGGCGAG
>CAYHNM010000101.1:0-5834 GCA_964357985.1 uncultured Nitrospira sp.
GACGGACGAGGACGACCATAATACGGGAGTCGTCCGTCCGTTCGATGGCCGAGAGTCCGAAGCGCCGCCGGAGATCCAGCACGGGAATGATCCGTCCGCGGAGGTTGATGACCCCTTCGACGAAGTACGGCGCTTTGGGAACGCGCGTGATCTCCACCATCCGGTTGATTTCCTGCACACTGAGCACATCGAGCGCGAACTCTTCGCGGGCGATCCGGCAGGTGACGAATTGCACCAGGTCGTCCCCGCCTTTGCCGGTGCCGCTGGGCCGGGCTCCCTGCTGAACCTGGCCCGGCACTTTCTCTTCGACAATCATCAGCGACTCCTTTCCTGCTCTTCCTTAGAGCTTAAAGGACCCGACAATGCCTTGGAGTTCGGTGGCCAACTGGCTCAGGTCATGACTGGCCTTTGCCGACTCGTTCGCGCCGGAGGCCGATTCTTTCGTGACCTTCGCGACATTTTCGATGTCGTTGGCGATTTGCTGAGTCGCGACCGATTGTTCTTCTGAAGCGACGGCAATCTGTCGAATCATGTCGGCGCTCTCGGACCCCATTTCGACGATGCGCGCCAAGGCTTCGCCGGTCTTGTTCACCAGATCGACGCCGCTCGTGACCTTGACGGTCCCCTGCTGCATCGACTCGACGGCGCCGCGGGTATCCTGTTGGATCTGGCGGATCATGTCGCCGATTTCCTTCGTGGCTTTAGTCGTCCGTTCGGCCAGCTTTCTGACTTCGTCGGCGACGACCGCGAATCCCCGTCCCTGCTCACCGGCACGGGCCGCTTCGATGGCGGCGTTCAAGGCCAGCAGGTTGGTCTGGTCGGCGATGTCTTCGATGACCCGGACAATCTCGCCGATCTGATCGGACGACTTGCCGAGTTCCGCGATGATCGTGGCCGAGCTGGACACGGCGTCGGAGAGCTGTTGCATCCCCGAGATCGTGTCGGAGACCACTGACCCGCCGTCTTTCGCAGTCTTGACCGTCTCCTGGGCGAGCGTGGCTGCTTTGCCGGAGTTTTGCGCGACCTGGCTGACGGTTGCGTTCATCTCTTCGACCGCCGCGGCGGTCTGCGAGGCGCGTGACGTCAGGGTATCGGTGCCCTTGGAGATTTCTTCGGCCGTGGCGGACAGCTCGACCGACGCGGAGGCGACTTTGTCGGTTACGTGAGCCACTTTGCCGATCATCTTGTGCAGCTTCTCGATGAACATATTGAAGTAGCCGCCCAACGACGCAATTTCGTCTGCCCCGTGGACCGGCACGCGCTTTGTCAGATCCCCTTCTCCCTGAGCGATATCTTTCGAGATGAGCATCATCTCATTGATCGGTTTCAAGATCATTGAGCGCAGAAGAAAATAGGTCATTCCGACGATTGCAAGCATGATGGCCACCATGACGCCGGCGGTGTTCAATAGAGATTCTTTTGACAGCTCTTTCGCCTTGGTCATGGCCATGTTGACGGTCAAAACCCCGAGCGTATCCCCTACCTGCTTGTCGCTATGACATGAGATACAGGCTGTTGTCGTCGCCTTGTCCGGTGTTGCACGGCGGAACGTGGCCACGCCGTTGACGTCCTCTTGTCTGACAAAGCTATCGGCCCCTCCCATGATCGCTTTCAGCGCGTCATGTTCGAATGCGTCTTTGGGCATATTCGCTTGGTTCAACGGAGACTGGCTGAAGAGACGGGTGTTGTAGAGTCCGCTCTTATTGGCTTCTTCGCCCATCTCGCGGGTTGCCGTGGCGGGGAATGGGATCGCATCAGGATTACCCGCGTGATCCTTCGCTACGACAATGTCTGCCCCTGCCTTTGATTTCTTTATCTTGCCGACATAGTTCTGGGCGATGTATGCGCGCGTGATTTGTGTCTGAGTTTCGACGATTTTGCCTCGCGTTTCCAGAAGAGTATTGAGCTTGTCGCTCTCTTGTTCCTGGATCAAGAAGAGGCCGCCTAATGTGATGACCGTCGCGGTCGCTACGATCGCGAGTGCAAATTTCGGCCCGATGTTCATGTTCTTCATCAACTGGGTCATAGTTCCTCCTGCCGCTCCCTTGTGAGTAATGTATCGTTGTGCCCTGTCGCTGTTTCTGTCTGTCTCTACACCATGTTCAAAATCTCTCCGACGATATGAGGCAAGGGCACTACCTTATCGGCATAACCTGCCTCCACCACTGCTTTCGGCATGCCATAGACAATGCAGGTCTTCTCGTCTTGTACGATTGTTCGCCCCTTGGATGCCTTCATCGCTTTCATCCCTTCCAAGCCGTCGTGTCCCATTCCCGTGAGAATAACGCCGATGCCGCGCTCGCCATACAGCGCCGCGACCGATTGCAACATGATGTCGGCGGCCGGCGCATGCAGGTGTTTTTCATAGTTGGGGCTGAGTGACACCACATTGGTCGTGATGGACTTCTTCTTGACTCGAAATTGAACCCCTCCGGGGGCGATGAGCACGCGGCCGGCTTTGACCTCATCCCCGTCGGCCGCTTCTTTCACTTCCAATGGACAGATTTGATTCATGCGGTCGGCAAAGGGCTTGGTGAACGATTGCGGCATGTGTTGGACGATGACGATGCCCGCGGGGAAATCCGCGGGGAGCATCGGCAAGATGTCCATCAGTGCCTGCGGTCCCCCGGTGGAGCTACCGATGGCCACGATGCGATTGCCGCGTGTGACGCTGATCGAATGGGCCGACAAGGCGCCGCCGGTCGGTTTAACGATCGGCGCCATCGGTGTGCCGGAGCGTCGGAGCGCCAGTTTGCCGGACGCCTGGCTGGCGCCGACGATCTTTGCCACCAGTTCACGCTCAATCTCGACGATATTGGTGGCGACGCCGTCCAATTGCTTGGGGATGAAGTCGACGGCTCCGTACTCCAAGGCTTTCAGTGTATCGCCGGCGCCTTCCGTCGTGAGTGAACTCACCATGACGATCGGGACCGGACATTCCGCCATGATGCGCCGGACCGCTTCAATGCCGTTCATGCCGGGCATTTCGACGTCCATGGTGACGACGTCAGGCTTCAAGGCCTTGACCTGTTGAAGCGCTTCCTCCCCGTTTCGGGCCAGGCCGGCGACGGCGATGCGAGGATCGCTGGTCAGCATCGCCGACAGACTCTTCCTCATAAAGGTCGAGTCATCGACGACCAGCACTTGGATTATTTTAGCCATAACCGGTCCGTCCTTCTCTCACGCACAACGGAGCTGCATACTCACGTTGGCTACAGGATATAGCGCGTCAGTTTGCTGGCAAACTCTTTCGGGTCGAACTTCGTCACATAATCCGTCGCGCCGACCTGCGCGCCCTTTTCCTGATTGCAGCTGCCCGTCAAGGACGAGTGGAGGACGACGGGAAGATGCGCCAGTCTCGGATCGGAGCGAATGTGCTTGGTCAGGGTAAATCCATCCATGTCCGGCATCTCAATGTCGCTCAGGATAAGTTGAATCCGATTGACCTGCGCTTGACCCTGTTTGACCGAGTCGTCGGCCATTTCAGTCAGGTAGTCCCAGGCTTCTTTGCCGGTGGTAGTTTGGATGTAGGCGATGCCTAACTTTTCCAGCGCTTTGCGAATCTGCGTTCGCGCGACCGAAGAATCGTCGGCGAAGAGAATACATTTCGCTTTGAGCTCAGGTTTGGCCTCAAGTCCCGCAAACACTTCCTCGTCCGGGCGTGGGCAGATGTCGCTCAACACTTTCTCGACGTCGAGGATCAACACCATGCGGCTATCGCCAAGCATCGTGACGGCAGTAACGGCGCCCTTGTTATTTTCACGGACCAGGGCAGGCGGCGTTTTGATCTTGGACCAGGAGGTCCGGATAATGCGGTCGACCGCCGCGACATGGAAGGCCTGCAAGCTCGCATTGTATTCGGTAATGATCAGGATGCCGTTTTCTTTGCGCTCGGGCTTGGTGAGATCCACATCCTGCTCGCCCAAGCCGAGGGCGCGTCGCAGCGCAATGACCGGTACCATGGTCCCTCGGATATTGGCCATGCCCAGGACGCGAGAGTCGGCTTCCGGCACCCTTGTCAGAGGCGGTAATTTCATGACCTCGCGAACTTTGAACACGTTGATCCCGAAGACTTCTCCGGTGCCCAGATGGAACAAGAGCAGTTCCATCTGATTGGCCCCTGCCAGTCTCGTGCGCGCATCGATTTCATTAATCAACGTAGACATCAGCGAACTCCTTTGCGACCCCTACCCGTGTTCCTAGGCCACCATGGCAGAGGCATGCCAGGCTTGGGCGTTCTCCACGAGCTCTGAAATATCCAGGATGAGTACGACCTTTCCTTCGCCGGTGATCGTGGCGCCGGAAATGCCTTTGATGCTGTCCAAGTATTCCCAAATCGACTTGATGACGACTTCCTCTTGCGAGCGCAATTCATCGACGACGACGCCGATGCGGCGATCGCCCAGGGCTGCGACGACGACATAGAAGCGGTCGCGTTCGCGGTCGGTGGGAATTTCAAATTCTTTGGCCAGCCGGAGCAGCGGCAAGACGCGATCCCGTAAGTGCAAGACTTCCCGGCCGTTGATGGTCTTGATCTCAGATTTTGAAATGCGCACCGCTTCGATGACCGAACTCAAGGGAATGGCAAAGGTGGCCCGTTCGACTTCGACCATGAGCGCCTGAATGATGGCGATGGTCAGCGGCAGCTTGATCGTGATGAGACTGCCCTTGCCTTCTTCGGATTCGATCTCCACCGTCCCGTTCATTTTGCGGATGTTGGTCCGTACGACATCCATGCCGACGCCGCGTCCGGAGACGTCCGTCACTTTTTCGGCCGTGCTGAAGCCGGGCAAGAAGATGAGATTGACCACTTCTCGGGGTTCCATCCCGGCCAACTCCGCTTCGCTGATCAATCCCTTCTGCAAGGCTTTGGCTTTGATCTTGTTGAGCGCGATGCCCTTGCCGTCATCCTGAATGCGGATGACGATGCTGTTGCCTTCCTGGCTGGCGGCAATGCGGAGCAGGCCCTCGCTGGGTTTTCTGGCCGCGTGCCGTTCGGTCGGCATTTCAATGCCATGGTCGATGGCGTTGCGGACCAGGTGGACCAGCGGATCGCCGATTTCGTCGGCCACGGACTTATCAAGCTCCGTTTCTTCTCCGTGGGTTTCCAGCCTGACCTGCTTGCCGAGCTTCGAGGACAGGTCCCGTACCATGCGAGGCAACTTGGCCATCACTTTCTTGATCGGCAGCATGCGGGTCTTCATGACCGCGAGTTGCAGGTCTGTCGTCACCAGATTGAGCTGGGTGAGCGTTTCGCCGAGCGCACGGACTTGCGGATCAGACTCATGGGTTTGTTCCAGTAGTCCGCCGATTTTGATCAGGCGATTTCTTCCGAGGACTAATTCACCGACGAGATTCATGACCGAATCGAGGCGTCTTGTTTCAACGCGAATGGTGGCGTCTTCTTCGGCTTTGGGATGCTTCTCTTGTTTCTGCAACGCCTGGTCGAGCGCTTTTTCAGTGATTGCCTTGGCTTGAATCAGCAATTCGCCCAGCGGTTGCTTCGGATCCGCCTGCTTGGACTGCTCCGTCAAGGCATCGAAGACTTGCTCCTTCGTGGCCAGGCCTTCGGTGACTAAGATCTCTCCCAATTGAGGAGGCGGTGCGACATGGATGGGCTCTGGTGCGCTGGCCGCGACGGGGGCCGGTGAGGCGGCTGATACCCCGCTGAATTTGCCGGCAAGAATGTCGTCCAGCTTTTGTGACATGGTCTCAACCGGGATCGCGACATCCGTCCCGGAAGAGCGAATCTCAGTCATGATGAGCTTGACGGTATCGACGGTTTCCAGAATGACCGTGATAATTTCTGGAACGACCGCCATTTCTCCTTGCCG
>CAYHNM010000102.1:0-2920 GCA_964357985.1 uncultured Nitrospira sp.
GACGGCCGGTTCATGTTGACGAATCGCCGGTTCGAGCAGCTGTTCAACCTGACCGCCGATCAGATCGTCGGGCGCACCAATCATGATCTCTTTCCCCGCGAGATTGCCGACGCGTTCAGCGCCAACGATCGCCAGGTGTTGGAACGCAAGACTCCGGTGGAGTACGACGAAATCGCCCCTCACCGGGATGGGCCTCACCACTACATCTCGATCAAATTTCCGCTCTGCGACGAAACCGGCGCACCCTACGCCATGTGCGGAATCTCCACCGACATCACCGAGCGCAAACGTCTTGGAGATTCGCTCCGCGTCAACGAAGAGCGGGTTCAGCTCGCGCTCATGAGTGCCCGCATCGGCATCTGGGACTGGAATCTGCAGACGGACCACTGCTACTGGTCGCCGATCGTCAACGATCTGCTCGGCCTGCCGGTCGGCGCTGGTCCCCTCTCCAGACAGGATTTTCTGGCCAGAGTCTATTCAGACGATCAGGCCTCCGTTCTGGCGGCGTTGCTGGCGGCACAACATTCCTCACAGACTGAGCTCGCCTTTGTTCACCGCGTGTGCGGAGCCGACGGCACTCTCCAGTGGCTCTCATGGTCGGGCCATGTCGTTCGAAATGTAACCGGCGCAGCGACCCGTATCCTGGGAACCGTTCAATCGACAACACCCGGACAGATGACGCTGTCGGATCCCGCGCAGGCAGATCGCAGCGCCCTAGAGAAACCGCGGCACGATCATCCGCGATCATGATATGATGATGAAGTCCCTTCGATACCACACAGAGTGCCCCCCTCTCGCCAAAGGCTTCGCGTTTGGCAGGAAGCTGGTGGGATTCGCTCTGCCCCTTATATCCTGTCTCCTCGGATCAGCCAACGCCCTCGCCGGAGAAATTGCGATTCTGAAATCCTCCGACTTGCCGGCCTATGCGCAGGCGATCGAAGGATTCAAAGTTACGGCCCCGTCCTCCATGACCTACGTCGAATACGATTTGCGCGGTGATTCTGAACTCGGGAAAAAACTGGCCCGCAAGATCAGGGCCTCCGATGCGTCTCTCGTCCTGGCCGTCGGCCTTAAAGCCGCCCTGGCCGCCCAGGTGGAAATCGTGGATATTCCCATCGTCTACATGATGATCCTGGATCCCTCGAAGCATCATCTCGCCACGCCGAATATCACCGGCACACTGCTGGATATTCCCGTCGAGCGGCAATTCAAGATTCTCCGCTCATTTCTGCCGTCGCTCCACCGGCTCGGGGTCCTGTTCAATCCCGCGAAGACCACGTTTCAAAGTACTAGTACGGCCCGCTCTGCTGCCGCCAGCGGGTTCGAATTGGATGAATTTCCCGTCGCCAGTGAGAAAGACGTCCCGCTGCAGCTCCGCGCGCTCCTCACCGCCGCCGATGGGCTGTGGCTGGTGCCCGATTCAACGGTCTTGACCGCGGAGTCCGTTGGTTTCATCCTCGAATCAGCCATGGCACGACATGTCCCTGTCATCGGCTTTTCGCCGGAGATGACCAGGCTCGGAGCGCTCCTCAGCATTTCCGTCTCCTACAGCGATGTCGGCCGGGAAACCGGCCTCCTTGCCAGACGACTCCTCGATGGAGACAGGAAACTCCCGATGAAACCGATCCCCATCGAACGCCTGAATATCACCGTGAACCAAAAGACCGCCAACTTCCTGGGCATCACCTTTCCCAACGACATTGAGCGCCTGATCGATGAGAAATATTAGGACCTGATTCCTATGCCGACCGAACCGACCTCACTCCAGAATCCGACGCCGCCTTCCGGCATAACGACAAGGCCGTTCGTCAGCTTGCGGACGAAATTTGTCGTGTTCTTCAGCCTGATTCTGGTCCTGACCTGTTCAACGTTGAGCTGGTATTTTGTTGAAATACGACGCGATGCCATGCTGCAGAATCTCCATCGCCTCGGCACAATCCTCCTGACCAATATCGCGCACAACAACCATTTCCAGTTTGCCGGCCTAGTCGCGGAAGATCAGACGACACTTCAACAGTACATCGGAGGTCTCCTCTCCATCGATGAAGTCGTCTATGTGGTCGTCACAGGCTCAAACGGCCAGACTCTCGCCCGGTACAGCAAGGGAGCGCGCCAGTCGTTGACAGACCCACAACGGTCCCTCTCCCATCCGATCTACCCCCCCGCAGACATCGTCCAGAGACTGGCGCAAACGCCGGCTACGGTCCCGCAAATTACCCCCCTTGCCGTCTCGGATCAGCTCACACTCGCCCCTCAGAATCAAGGCTCCTTCATGACGCAGGTATTCCCCACTCTGTCCGAGACGCTCTATGACTTTGCCTTGCCGGTCCTTCGGGCATCACCCGCACCCATGACCCCGTTTACGCTCGACCCCGAATCCTCTGCCATCGACGGGGCGATGATGAAACGGCCACCGGTGTACGGCGTCATTCAAATCGGCCTCACCGATGAGCGCGTGCGCCAGGCCGTGCTGACCATGATCCAGAATGTCTTTGCCCTGACCGCCCTCATTATCGGAGCCGGCATACTCGGCGCGCACCTGCTGACCTTGCGCATTACGACTCCGTTGCGACGCCTGGCCGGTGTGGCCCGCCAGGTGACTGAGGGGACGGCGCCGGTTCAACTGTCCCCCTCCACGAACGATGAGGTCGGCCAATTGACCGGGCTCTTCAATGTCATGGCCCGCTCAGTGCAAGAACGGAATCAGGCCATTACCACCAACCTCGAGACGATCAAACAACAATTCAGGCAGCTGACCACCCTCCATCAAGCCAGCGCCGCCATTGCGAGCACCCTGGACATGAACCATCTCCTCGACACGGTGCTCCAACTCCTGGTCGGCAATCTCGGCTTCCTGCGCATGGTGCTGGTCCTGCGGCTTGAGGAGCGCGACGTGTCGTACATCGCCCGCGTCACGGGG
>CAYHNM010000102.1:3020-5830 GCA_964357985.1 uncultured Nitrospira sp.
GAAGAAGACCTGCATATTCTTCTGACGATCGCCAGCCATGTGGCCGCCGCGATCGACAACGCCCGCGCCTATGCCCACCTCTCCGAGCTGACTCAGCATCTGGAAGAGCGCATCCGTGAGCGCACGGAGGAACTCTCGCGCGCCAATGACCAACTCCAAGCCCACGACCGACGGCGCTCGACCTTCCTGTCGGTCGTGTCCCATGAGTTGCGCACACCCATGACCGCCATTCGAAGTTTTGCCGAAAACATGCTGGATGGTGTCACCGGACCATTGACAAGCCAGCAGACGACCTACCTCACGCGGATCGAGCACAACGTGTCGCGGTTGGCCCGCATCATCAACCAGCTGTTGGACTGGTCGCGGCTGGACACCCGCAAAGATGTGCTTCGGCCTGAACCGGTCTGTATTGCGGAGATCGCGGCCACTGCCGCAGAGGGTTTGCAGACGGTCGCCGCAGAGAAACAGATCGCCCTCCGGATCGAACCGGAACGCCCCCTCCCCAGGATTTTCGGCGATCGCGACAAGCTGGAACAAATTCTCTGGAACCTGATCGGCAACGCCATCAAGTTTACCCCTCCCGGCGGGACTGTCACCGTCACGTTCTCCTGTGATGCTGCCGGAATGGTCAAGACCTGCGTGGCCGATACCGGATGCGGGATTGATCCGCTCCACTTGCCGAGCGTCTTCAACGAATTTTCAAAAGTGCCGTCGTCGATGCCGTCGTCGCAAGGCGCTCAATTGGGCCTGTTCATTACCAAGACCTTGATCACGATGCACCGGGGAGAAATCTGGGCGGAGAGCACGCCCGGTCGCGGAACCTGCATCTGCTTTACGCTGCCGATCGCGCCGACCCCGGAGACAGAACGGCAGCTGCAATGAGGCGGCACAGGCCGGCCCAACGTGAGTCTCCTTGCTCGGATAGGCTGTCAACGGACCATATATTTTTCTCGATGAAGTCACTACACTTCCGAAGAATGACCACGGGACTTGCACGCTATGCGCGCCAAAATCCTCCTCGTCGATGATGACCGGGATATCCTGCTCGGTCTGGAAAACCGCATCACATGGATGGGGCATGACCCCCTGACCGCGAGCGACGGGGCAGAGGCGCTGCGACTCATCGAACAGGAGGCACCGGACCTCGTCCTCCTCGATCTGGAACTCCCCCATCGCTCCGGGCTGGACGTGTTACAACAGGTTCGGGAAGCCGCCACCGCTGCATCGGGGCCCGACTCGGAGACTCCCTTACCCACCTATACCACACCGTTGATTATTATCTTGACCGCCTTCGGCACGATCGAGCGCGCCGTGCAAGCCATGCACTTAGGCGCCTTCGACTTCCTGACCAAACCCTTCACGGCCGACCACCTCACGGTCGTGATCAAGAAAGCGCTTGAGACCCTCGCGCTGGATCGCCAGGTCGAAGCTTTACGCAAGGAAGTCGAGGGACAGTACGATCCTATCGTCGGAACCAATCAGAAAATGGCGGCACAACTTGCCATCGCCAAGCAAGCGGCGGCCACGCCGGTCACCGTCCTCTTGCTCGGCGAGACCGGCACCGGAAAAGAAGTGATTGCGCGCGCGATTCACCGCTGGAGCCCACGTCGGGATAAGCCGTTCGTCGCGGTGAACTGCGCGGCCTTACCGGATACCCTCCTGGAGAATGAGCTGTTTGGACATGAACGAGGGGCCTACACCGGCGCGCTGAAGCGGGAACCCGGCAAAATCGAAATCGCCGAAGGGGGCACCGTCTTCCTGGACGAGATCGGCGATATGCCGCCGCTCATGCAGAGCCACCTGTTGCGCGTGCTTCAGGATCAGACCTTCTATCGAGTGGGCGGCACACAGCTTATCCAGACCAATGTTCGGTTTATTGCCGCAACGAACAAAGATTTGCGGCAGGCCATCCGCCACGGTACGTTTCGGGAAGACTTGTACTACCGGCTCGCCGTGATCACCAGCACGCTTCCACCATTGCGGGAGCGCCTGGATGACCTCGTGGCTCTGTCCGAGTATTTCCTCCGTCGTTCGGCCGCGCTCGGCGCCCACCGCCAGTACGCGCTGAGCGACCGGGCGCTCACGCTCATGCGCCAATACCATTGGCCGGGAAATGTCCGCGAGCTGGAGAATGTGCTGACCCGCGCCGTCATCCTTTCCACAGGCGCGACGATTGAGCCGGCGCAACTGTCGCTCATGGCTCTCTCGCCCACACCCGATCAGGAGTCCGGACTCGACCCGTCGTTGCACACCTACCATGAGATGATGGACGCGTACAGCAAGAAAGTGCTGGAGACGGCGCTTCAGCAGAACGGATGGAACCAAACGAAAGCCGCTGGAGCCCTGAAGCTCCAGCGCACCTACTTCACCAAACTACTTCGGCAGAAACAGATCTCCGGGCATCCTCCCCACACGCATCCTGCAGATGAGACAGAATAACGGCGGCACTCACCATGGAAGTCCCCAGTAGGTACCTCGACAACGCAGCATCAGATCTTCTGTTTTCTTTAGTTTGGGCCGGACCATGCCATGGCGCCAGCCACTTCAGCAGATCAGCAAATCCCTGATCGGTCATACCTTCCACCCGCCAACCGGTCGATCTTCGGTGGAACAGACGTTCGGCGCTGACGGCCAGTTCGGCCGATTCAGAGTAGTTCGCCCTCTGCTTAGGCTCAACCGTACGTCTCCACACCAAAAGCCATACGACGGCGCCGCGTTGTCTCACTGCGGGATTGTATCCGGCACCCTCGAAAGGGACAACGCCAGATCGAGCCCTGGCGGCCTGTGGTAGCGGCTCAGGCGGACTAGGC
>CAYHNM010000103.1:0-5823 GCA_964357985.1 uncultured Nitrospira sp.
ACTGGTGAGGATCGCCACGAGCATTCCGGCCAGCACAGGCAATCCATATTTCTTCCTCATCGTCTCCCCTTTCGCAGATCAAAGATGTCAGTTGATCGTACAGATTGTTCTGATCATTTCAAGGATAGGCAGGTTTGATTAAGCTTTGAGCATTCTATCCAAGGGAAGATGAACTTGCAAGAAAGGTTCGGTTGGGAATGAGAAAAGCTGTGAGCCGGGGAATTGCCAATGCGAGACGTGCCTTAGACGGGTACGGTGGTGGCCAGCAGCAGTTCGCCGAGACGATGGAGACGTACGAAGTACGGTTGGGAATCCGTTTCCAACTCCGATGTCACCTCTTCAAGATCCGCCAGGCAATCTTTCAGAATCTCGACTCGCTGACGGTCTAACCCTTCCGGACTGTCCAGGAAAAATACGACGCAGCCGCTGATGACGGTATCGAGGGTCATCAGCTGTCCCTGATTGGGGCTGGCAAAGGTTGGCCAGCCTTCGCTGCAATGTGTTTCCCAGGCCGATGCGATAGTGGCACGATTCACGGTCATGATTCTCTGCCTCTCCAGCTATGACTGTCCCAGCCACCCTAGCGCATGGAGAAGGAGTGCGGCAAGCGTGCATAAACCGATACCGACAAACCGGTAATCCACATCGTCCCGGTTCAAGCACCACTCAACCAAGCGTGATCGCCACGCCTCCGGTCCTAGGGCGAGGAACACTCCTTTGGTGAGCATGACTAGGGCGGTCACAATCCACAGGGGTTGGTACGTAAGTGGAAGGGCTGCGATCAGTAGGACGGCTCCCGCGAGGACAGACAGCCACTGCCAGGTCCAGATCGCTGGTTGTTGGCGGATCACCTCCCGCAGACGTTCAACCATGAAGCGGGGCGCCACCAATAGAGAGAACCCATCGGCGAGCCAGATTCCTGCGATGGCGGCCAAGGCATAGTCCCTCATGATGAACCAGCGGGCGATATCAAGAAGGGCCGGCTCACGGGTACAGACCCCGTTGCAAATGAGCTTGGGCGACCTTGTCGATTCCGTTCATCAGTGCGGCCATCCTCATGGAAACTCGCTTTTCGGTGGCGAACAGCTTGGTTTGGTGAAATGCCGAAGTGATAATGTCATGGAGTCGTTTTCGGATATCTGTTTCATTCCAGAAAAACCGCTGCAGGTCCTGGACCCACTCGAAATAGGACACAATGACGCCCCCGGAATTGGCCAGGATGTCGGGGATAATAAAAACGCCGTTGTCTTCAAGAATCCGATCGGCTTCAAGCGTGGTTGGGCCATTGGCGCCTTCCGCGAGAATCCGGCACCGAAGGGCGGCGGCATTGTGCACGGTGATCTGCTCCGACAGCGCGGCTGGGACCAACACGGTGCATGGAAGTTGGAGTAGCTCCTCGTTAGTAATCCAATCCCCCATCTTGGTGTCCTTGAGCGTCTGGCCCTTGGTCTTGTAGCGGTCCAGGAGCTCCCGGATGTTGAGTCCCTTTTCGTTATAGAGACCGCCAGTGACATCGCTCACCGCAATGACACGGGCTCCTTCTTGTTCCATGATGAGGGCGGTGTGCATTCCGACATTTCCAAACCCCTGAACCGCGACGGTGGCGCGATCAATGGAAAGATTGAGGTGCCGAAGCGCTTCCAGCGTGACATACACGACTCCTCGTCCCGTCGCTTCTTCCCGACCTAAGCTGCCGCCTATCGAGAGGGGTTTCCCTGTCACCACACCGGGGACGGCGTAGCCGACTTGCTGGCTGTAGGTGTCCATCATCCAGGCCATGACTTGTGCGTCCGTACCGACATCGGGTGCGGGTACATCTTTATCGGGGCCGATCAAGGGGAAAATCTCCGCGGCGTAGCGTCTGGTCAGTCGTTGAAGTTCCGCGTGGGATAACTGTTTGGGCGCAACGGCCACGCCTCCCTTGGCCCCGCCGTAGGGCAACCCGGCCAAAGCGCATTTCCACGTCATCCACATGGCGAGTGCGGCGACTTCGCCGAGGTTGACGTTGGGATGGTAGCGGACACCGCCTTTGGAAGGGCCACGCGAGGAATCATGCTGGACGCGGTATCCGGTGAAGACCTCGACGTGATCGTCATCCATCCGGACGGGAATACTGACGACGAGCGACCGCTGTGGCTGTTTGAGCCGCTCGCGCAGGTTGTGATCCAGGTGCATCGCTTCCGCTGCCTGGTCAAATTGGGAGACGGCTAATCGAAAGGTCGGAGTGTCGAATTCTTTCATGGCGTCCTCACCCTGCATTTGGAGAGAATGTCGAGTTCATGATCATGCAACCGTATGGAATTCGATGGGAGCCGGTGCCTTGGTCCACCTGAGAGCCAATGTCTGTTTCAGTTGATCCAGGAGCGAGTGCGTCACGGCCACTAAGGAAACCGGTCGGCCGACGACCTCAGCCATCGACATAGCGTGGCTGCCTTGCAGACCGCAGGGAGTGATCCCTCGAAATGGTGAGAGATCCATGTCCACATTGAGGGCCAGCCCGTGCATAGTCACGCCTCGATCCACGCGAATCCCGATCGATGCAATCTTGGCATTTTGGAGATCTGTCACCCAGACGCCCGGGGTCTTCGCTTGCCGATGGCCGACAATCCCGTTCTGCCGCAGACATTGAATCACAGCTTCTTCTAGTTGTTCCACGTAAGCCCGTACGCCTCTCACATGATCTGTCAGGCGAAGGATCGGGTACACCACAAGTTGCCCGGGCCCGTGATAGGTCACAGAGCCGCCTCGGTTGACGTGGTGGATCTCGATTCTGTCCATGTGGGTCGCCGTGGGGTCGCCTCCCCAATCCGCAACCAGCGTTCGCCGGCCGACGGTATAGACCGGTTGGTGTTCGAGGATGAGGATGGTGTCAGGTCTTGAGTTCATGACCCTCTCATGATGCAGGCGCATTTGAAGGTCCCATGCATCAGCGTAGCGGATAGGCGAAGAGAACCAAAGCAGTTCCGTCGGAGTACGTGAATCGAGCGTATTGGATTGGGCAACGCTGAGAGGCTTGACTAAAGAAGTCGCTATTGTCATGGCACGAACTTCTGCAGCACTGGCCGTGGCATCGTCAGCGTGGTCTGGCCGGTACGGCCCTGAATCGTCATATGTAGGACCGGTTGATCTCCTTCGCGCATGACGCTATGCCAGAAGTCCCCCATGTTGTAGAGCTGGCGTTGATCCAAAGCTGTGATGATATCTCCTGTTTGCAAACCTGCTGCGCCGGCGACCTTGGCCGGATCCACGTTCAGAGCGAGAATCCCGCGTTCTGCATCCAACCCGAAGCTGGCGGCGACACTGGGAGTGACGGTCACAGGCGTAAACCCGAAGTCCGGCCGAGAGATGGTTCCACGAAGCATCATCGAATGGATGTGAGGATAGACGGCTTCAATGGCAATCGCGTAACTAATTGCCTGGGCCGATGGCGCAATCGCGACATTGATGCCGACTACCTGGCCCGATAAATCCACGAGCGGACCACCGCTATTACCGGGATTAATGGCAGCATCAGTCTGGATCAGGTCGTACAATGTTTCACCGTTCGGGGTCAGGACCGAACGGTCCAGAGCACTAATGACTCCTACGGTGACGGTCGATCCTCCCTTGAGGGCCAAGGGGTTTCCGATCGCGACTACGGTTTCTCCAATCTCCAAGGTTGCAGCTACTTTCAGTGTGGCCGGGACGAGATCGGTCGCATTGATCTTGACCAATGCGAGATCCAGCAGGAAATCTCGTGCGACTACGCGACCCGGCGTCAATCGCCCGGTCGGTAATCCCACGACGAGACTCGTGACCCCTTCCACCAGATGATTGTTCGTCAGGATGTAGCCTGTTGGATCGATCACAATGCCTGAGCCGGAACCTGATTGTGTTCCATGCAGGGATGGAGCTGAGGGCATACCACGCGTCAAAATCGTCACGACGGAGGGGCGTACCATGGCTACGACGGCCGGCACCGATAGGGGTTTTTCGTCAGCGATCGCTTGATTATTCCATGCGAAGGCTCCAAGGGCTGCGATCACGAGGATCATTACAGCCTGTGGCAACAGAGATCTGACGATTGGTTGGGGCTGCTTCATCGGTGTCCTTCAACAAGCCGGAGACACGGATCCAACGTGGATCGCATTCTCTCATACCTGAGAGGTCGGGGAAAGACGGAACAGGCGCACGAGAGATAGAACTCGTGCGCCTGTTGATTGAGAGGATAGGGCTACTTGATTGCCGCAAACAGCTCTTTGATTTCCGGAGTCTTGAGCTTCTTCAAGGCTTTGGCCTCGATTTGCCTGATCCGTTCACGTGTCACCGACAGGTTTTGGCCGACTTGCTCAAGGGTGCAGGGCTCATCATGCCCGATTCCGAACCTGAGCCGGATCACCGTCTGTTCTCTCGGGGTCAAGGTACTCAAGATGCGATCCAGCTGTTGGGTCATCTCGGTACGATGCACATGGGCATCGGGTGGCGGTACTTGGTGATCAGGAATCATCTCCCCGAACTCCGTATCACCGTCCCCGACCGGCCGTTCGAGGGCGACTGGTTCCTGAAATGCCTGCACGGTTTCATGCAACCGCTCAGGTCTCATTCGCAGTACGTCGGCAATCTCCTCCAGTTTGGCCGGACGGCCGAACTGTTGTCCGAGTCGCCGCGTGACCCGGAGAATCCGGCTGGAAGCCTCTGTCTGGTGCACAGGGATACGGATCGTCCGAGACTGATCCGCCAGGGCCCGCGTGATCCCTTGCCGGATCCACCAGGTCGCATAGGTGCTGAACTTGAAGCCCTTCCGGTGTTGGTACCGTTCGGCTGCCTTCATCAATCCAATGTTTCCTTCCTGCACCAGGTCTAACAAGGTCAGACCTCGATGGGTGTAATGCTTCGCGACATCCACCACTAGGCGGAGATTGCAACGGACCATCTCGTCTTTTCCTCGCTCTAAGATGAGCCGGGCGGCCCGAATTTCATCGAGCAAGGCCTTGAGCTGTTTTGCGACGGTGGCTGCCGGTTTCATCTCCCGGATCGCAGGTTTCAGAATATTCAGAATTGTCTGCTCGACTTTATCGAGCGCGGTGGCGGAAAATCCGCTGAGCCCGCGTGCGAGTTGAAGAGACTTTGTCGATTCCAGAAGAATAGGCGTGCGCTTCGCACGCGCCATGACTTTCAGCATTTCCCGCAATGCCACTCGAATACGGCGCGAGCCTTCGTCCAGGCGCTTCGCCAAGGTGATTTCTTCTTCTCGTGTCAGGAGCGCTCGCTCGCCGAACGAGCGAAAGTAGAGCGATTCCAAGAGGAAGGGGCTTGCGCCAGGACTTGTTTTGAGCGTAGCGGTTTCCCTGTCTTTCTCCGCCGGCTCAGCGTCCACTTCCGCTTCCCGTCCGATCGCTTCAATCGCATCGCTGGCGTCAGAATCGTCGGTGTCGACATCGGCTGTCGTGGTCTGGTCGTCTATGCTTTCTGTTGTCCGCAGGTCTTCATGGTCCATCGCGTCACCTCTTGTCTCCTGGTTTCGCATCTGTTCACTCCTGTTAGAGTTGCCTGGGGTCAAGAAGATTCACCGTTATTTCTGCCTCTCATGTCCTTCTACGAAGCAAGAGTGATGCTGGATTGAACATGAGAAGGCGGACGCGCAATCCTGAAGATATTGCAGCAAGATTAGGGAGGTTTAATGAGAGAATCTGAATCAACCTGTGATGCGAATGCGGCAACTATGTAGGATTTGCACTGCGTGTCAGCCGATCTGCCTCACTTTTTCTCTCTGCGACCATCGTTCGTGGTTGATGTAGACCGTCACTCTCACTGAAAACAGCGAATCGTTTTTGGGATTGATAC
>CAYHNM010000104.1:0-5817 GCA_964357985.1 uncultured Nitrospira sp.
AATGCCTAGCCATGGCCGGTGAGCCGAAACAGATGTCCGGTGAACAGAAGGCGGCCATTCTGCTGCGCGCCATCGGGGAAGAGGCGGCCGCTCAGGTTATGAAGCAGCTTGACCCCAAGGAGATCAAGAAGTTGGGGCATTACATGAACGGCACCGCGCAAATCTCCAAGGAAGATGAAGAGGTCGTGATTTCTGAATTCGAAAGCGCGAGCGCCACGGGAGACGTGCAGTTTAAGGGCAATGAATATATCCGCAGTGTCTTGATCAAAGCGCTGGGCCCGGAAAAAGCCAAAGCCATCATCGAATCGATGACGCGGAAATCCTATCCCGGCCTGGAAGCCTTGAAGTGGGTCGACGCGAAATCATTAGCGGGAATGGTCAAAGTCGAACATCCGCAAACGATCGCCGTCATTCTGGCGCATTTAGAGAGTGAACAGGCCAGCCAGTTGTTGGCCCAACTGCCGGAATTCCTGCGAGGCGATGTCGCCTTGCGATTGGCGACGATGGAAGAGGTCCAACCTGACGTCTTGGAAGAACTCAGCAACACGATGCAGGAAGCGCTCTTGTCGAACACCGGCATGCGTGCCCAATCGCTCGGTGGAACGGAGATGATGGCGGATATCATGACCCGGCTCGACAAGAATACCGAAGGCAACATCATGGCCAAGATCGCGGAGAAGAGTCAGCCGCTGGCCGATGCCATCCGGGCCCTGATGTTCGTCTTCGACGACCTGATCAAGCTGGATGACCGTGGCATGCAGGAATTGATGAAGGAAATCAGTAAAGAAGATCTGCCTCTGGCACTTCGTGGGGCCAACACTGAGATCAAGGATAAATTCTTCAAGAACATGTCGAGCCGAGCGGCCGAGATGCTCAAGGACGATATGGAATCCAAGGGCCCGGTCAAGATTACGGATGTGGAGCGATCTCAGCAGAACATCCTCAAAGTGTGCCGCAAGCTGGAGGAAGAAGGCCGGATTGTGGTCGCCGGCGCCGGGGAGGAAATGCTGTAAATGGCCACGAGCGCATCACTTCCGGCGAGATTGTCCGCTCCGGCATCGTCCGGAACTCAGAAACTGCATGGGTCGATCCTCGTCGTCGATGATGACGAGATTATCCGGAATCTCTTTATCGAACTCTTTCGATCGGAAGGGGTGGCCATTCGTGTCGCCGGTACCGCCCAAGAAGCGCTGGAGATGGTGAAACAAGCTCCTCCGGCTCTCGTGATGGTGGACGTCACCTTGCCGGATCTGGATGGGATTCAGCTATTGGAGCAGGTCCAGGCCTGCGACCAGCGTGTGATCAGCGTTGTGATGACCGGATCGCCGAGCGTCGAGCTGGCCGTCCGGGCGATGAAGGCCGGCGCGGCCGAATTCTTTATGAAGCCGATTCAGAACGATGTCGTACTGATGACCGCCAGACGGTTGCTTGAACTGCATGCGCTACGCGCGGAAAATACGGTATTGAAACATGCGGTCGTGCGAGCCGGTGGCTTGCGCGTACAAAGTATGGTCTTGCAAACATTCGGCGAAGACGGTGTGACACGCGGGCAAGATGGACTGACGGAATTTGAACGCGGCATTGCCGAAGGCGAGCGACGAGCCTGTGCCCGGGACGAAGAACGTCGGCGCCATGAACGGACGGTACTCTTGAATGCCGTGAGGAAGTTCGATCAAGCCTGGCTGGCCTTGCATCAGACCGTGGAAGAAGAAGTGGTGAGTCTGGCCTTTCAGATTGCCACCAAAGTGCTGCGCGACCGTGCCGATCAGGTCAACGAACAAGTGGTGGCACAAGCCAAAACGGCGCTGGCGGCATTGAAAGAGTCCGGTCGAGTGACGATTACGGTGCATCCCGCCGATGCCGGAACGCTCGAAGCGATGCGGGCCGAATTGAGCCAGGTCGGCGATCTCACGCTCTCGCTCCATATTGAGCCGGATATCACGTTGTCCCGAGGGGGATGTATCGTGCAGACGGCCAACCGAGTGGTGGACGCGTCACTCGATACGCAACTGTCTCGACTGGGCGAAGCGCTTCGCGCAAGAGGAACACATGTCGCTCAGTGATCTCCTTGAACAGATCGAACCATTGGACATTACCGGGCGTGTGGCTCAAGCCGTCGGTCTGGTCATTGAAGGCACCGGCGCTCGCTCGACGGTCGGTGATATCTGTCACATCACGAGAGAAGACGGCAAAGGGGTGATTCCTGCAGAAGTTGTAGGATTTCGAGGGGACCGTGTCTTACTGATGCCGCTCGGAGAAATGCAAGGGATCGGTCCTTCAAGTCGCATCGCGATGACCGGTCAAGCGGCCGGCCTCGCGGTCGGTCCCGCTCTGCTCGGACGGGTTTTGAATGGGTTGGGAGAGCCATTGGATGGCAAAGGGCCCCTCACCGCGCAGGCGCACTATCCGCTTCGAACAAGTCCCCCGAATCCATTGTCGCGGAACCGGATCACGACCCCGTTGGATCTGGGCGTGCGGGCGATCAACGGTTTCTTGACCTGTGGGCGCGGACAGAAAGTGGGGATTTTTGCCGGATCGGGAGTCGGCAAAAGCGTCTTGCTCGGGATGATCAGCCGCTACACGCAAGCGGACGTCAACGTCATTGCTCTCATAGGCGAACGCGGACGTGAGGTGAATGAGTTTCTTGAACGCGATCTGGGGCCTGAGGCCCTGAAGCGATCGGTCGTCATTGTGGCCACGTCAGATCAACCGCCGATGGTCCGGTTGCGTGCATCGCTCGTAGCGACCTGCATTGCCGAATACTTTCGCGACCAGGGGCGTCAGGTCTTATTGATGATGGATTCGTTGACCCGGTTAGCCTACAGCCAACGAGAGGTTGGCTTGGCGATCGGCGAACCACCTACGACAAAAGGCTATACGCCGTCGGTATTTGCCATGCTGCCCAAACTGTTGGAACGGGTGGGGACTGGTCCCGGAGTCGGCACGATTACAGGATTGTATACGGTACTGGTGGACGGCGACGATCTGTCCGACCCGATTGCCGATACGGTGCGCTCTATTCTGGATGGACATATCGTCCTCTCGCGCGCCCTCGCGGCGCAAAACCACTTCCCGGCGATCGACTTGCTCCAAAGTACCAGCCGGGTCATGCGCGATATTGTCACGCGTGAGCATGAGGCCGCGGCACGCCAAACGATCGAGTTGTTGGCGCGGTATCGTCAATCTGAAGATCTCATTCTCCTCGGCGCCTATAAGCAGGGGATGAATGCGGCGCTGGATCGGGCGGTGCGCGGACAAGACGCCATTAATGGGTTTCTCCGTCAGGCGGTTGAACAACCCGCTGACTTTGCCTCCTCGCGACAGGACCTTCTGACCTTGGCACAACAGACATGAGCGTACAGTCACTGCAGCATTATCGTATTCAGGTCGAGGAGCAGCTCAAGATGGAGCTGGCTGAGGTCACCCAGCAACTCCTCCAGGCGGAACAATCCATCGCGCGCTTGGCGGACGATCAGCGGCAGCAGGAGGAACGATACCGTGAAGAGACCCGCCAAGGACTAACCATTGAGCAACTCCTGCAGTGGCAATCCCACTTTGAAGCGCAGGCGTCCGCAACGGAGCAGGCCCGGCGAACCATGGCGCATCGGCAACTGCAATGGGACGAGGCACGAGCCAAGCTGGTGGCCGCGAGCCAGGATCGCCGCACATTGGATCGACTGATTGCGCGGTATCGGGAGGCGGCACTGACGGAAATGCGTCGCCGTGAGCAAATGGCGACGGATGAGTCCGCCCATCATCGATTTGCCGGCCAGGGAGATGCGCTCTCATGAAGCCTGTACACACGAGTCATGTCTCCGATCGCATTACGCTGCGGCATGCCGTGAGACCTCAACCTTCGTTGACACAGTCGTCGCGGCGCTCCCATCTTTGGACGTTGGCCGGAGGCATCACAGGATCGGTCTTTCTGCTGTGGGTCATGGTACAGCTGGGCCAGGCTTCATCTGAGCCGCAGCCGAAGCCGGCCAAGCCGGCGGTTGCGGCAGCGACGTCATCGTCGCCCGGATCTGCCGGGGGGGCTGAAACAGCGGTTGACCCAACCAGTCCACCTGCCACGCAAGGACCGGCAATAGACACGCCACGAGAAGTCATTGAGATGTTAGATCAGCGTAAGAAGGATCTCGATCGCCGTGAAGCGGTCATCCGGCAAGAAGAAGAGCGTCTCCTCGCTCTCAAGACGGAACTGGAAGGGCTCCTCACGCGAAATGAAACCATGCAGAAGAAGCTTGAGGAGTCTCGTCGGCTTCATCAGAAGCAAACGACGGAACAGAAAGTCCAGCAGGACCAGTTTATCGCTGATCGCAAAGCCCTTGTCGCCAAGCAAGCTCAGGAGCAGAAGAGTCAGAGCCAGGCGCAGCTCGCGAAGATGTATGAATCCATGCCTTCGGAGGAAGCCGCGGCCAGACTCGAAAAGATGCCTGAACACAAAGCGATCGAAATTCTTCGCATCGTCAAGCCGAAGACCGCCGGAGCAATCCTCTCTCAAGTCCGTGTGGAACGGGCCGCCAAACTCACCGAACAGCTGCTCGTTCAAGCCCCCTAAACCTGTCCGCCGCGCAGGTGGATGCATCTTGCCTACGGGATAGGAAGTTCTTTCCTCCTCCTTGAAATCTGCTGATAACGCCTCCTTCATTTCCATCAATTGGCGCAGAATTTTCGGTTAGGTGAACTGGCACGAGGCTTGAACTATGCCGGTGCGTGTCATCTGACAATCATTGGGAATCCTGAGGCCATGATGGACCTTCAACTACCTCATATCGCATCTGCCGGCACCTCCAACGCAACAAGCACTCAGAGCACTCTTCGCCCGGGACAAAGCGGAGGCAGGCGAGAATCGGCCGGATCCGGCAAATCATTCTCGTCTGAATTGCATGAGGTTCATACGGCAAAGGAACCGCGTCACGAGATGGGGCGTAGCCAAACAGAGGGTGATGAGCACGATGCCCCGACGTCCTCGGACGAGTCTACGCCCACAGCAACAACTCAAACCTCCTCCGGCGCGGTCAGAGATGAACAAGCGGGCGACCGGGCAGCCGAACCATCCCGGCATGACTCCGACCCCGTGACCGCGTCGCCGTTGCCCGATGTGACGACGCAAAGCGTCTTACTCGCGCTGATCGCTCAGCCCATTGTCAACACAGATGCTCAGGCCCTGAGGCAGACCTCATCTGGTGAACAGACGAACACCGCAATGGAGTCCGTGATGCCTTCTGTCATGGAGGACGGGACATCGTTGCCGGTCACGGCGGCGGACTCCTCCACATATCCGCAGGTCGATCACAAAGAGACGACAGCCAAGCCCACAAACCCTGCTGCAGCCATTCAATCAGGGGCCCCTCTTCTTTCTGCTGTCGATACCAACGGGCAGCAGATTTCATCGCCCGACCACGATACGACTCTGAGCAGTCAGGCCCAGCCGACTCCCGAAGAGCTCCGCAATCTTCAGCAGGAGAAACCGACATTCCCGCTTACGCGAGAGGACCAGCCGCAAACTTCTGAGAAAAGTGAGGCGAAGACTGAGCCCGTAGTCCTGCCACATGATCTGCGGTCTCAAGTACGGGAAGATCTCAATGCTGTCAAAGCACTCACAGCCGAGCAGGTCCAGCGGCCGGAAGACAATCGGCCGGTTGTCATGGAGCGCCCGATTCCGGCGCAAGAGACCCCGGGGCCTAAAGAGGAGGTGGCGTCTCGCCAGCCGTCTGTTGCCCTGACCGCCTGGCAGGAACCTGCAAACCAGGATGACGAACGCGGGATGGAATGGTCCGGCCGCGACCATCGCGAGCGCCCCTCTGCGGATCA
>CAYHNM010000105.1:0-5806 GCA_964357985.1 uncultured Nitrospira sp.
GAAGCCAGGAAAGCGCGAAAGGATGTGAGCCAGGTGTGGGCGGTCCTGCCGGTCGAGCGTGATTTTGCTCCGCTGGCCTTGGGAATATCCGAAGAGGCTAAACGCGATCATGTGACACTGCCGGCGCTGTCCTACAAGACTGAGTCAACCACGGTGGCGAATACGAGCAAGGGGGTGCTTCAGGGGTCCATGACCGGGCGGTATGAGGATCTGAGGCGGTTTATCTATGATCTCGAAACAGCCGAGGAACTGCTGTTCATTGAAGATATGGAGCTTGCCGGTTCCTCCAGTCCTCGCGATCAACAGTTGACCTTTAACATTAAGATTGTGACGTACTTGCGCGGAGACACTGCAAAGTCTGCATTGGATGGCCAGAAATAGATGGATGCCAGGCAGAAAGCGCTCATCGCAATCGGACTAGTGGCGCTCTGGGGTGGATTGGCGTATTGGCAATGGGGCGCGCTGCCTGATCCGGTTCGCATGCCATTGGCCAATACCTCTGGCCCGGCCTCGTCGCTCGCCCGTTCGATTTCCCGAACAGGGGGATTGCGAGTCCATCTCGAGCAGCTGGCGTCCGCGCGAACCCAGCGCGAGGCAACGTTTACCGCACCGCGAAATATCTTTGCGGCGGCTGGTTCAGATGGAGCGTTGTCGGCAGCCGGTGACGGGTCGGATGGTGGGCAGCCTAATCAAGTTTCTGAGCAGGCGCTGCAGCAACAAGCGGCATCTCTGGAATTGGATCAATATCGGTATCTGGGATTTGTCCGGATGGGTGAGTCGGCCAAGAGCACCGGCAATACGGCAGTGCTGAGCAAGAATGAAGAGGTGATGATCGGCCGGGTCGGTCAGCACTTGGAGCGGCATCTCGTGGTGAAAGCCATCACTCCGGAAAGCGTGACGCTTCGAGATACCCAGGCGCGTGTCGACCATACGGTTCCCCTAACGGAGGATGCGGCAGGGCCGCAGCCATAGCCCATGACAGGGTCAGTCCTCAATAGCAGAGAGTCTGAGCGTGGATTTTCCTATGTCGTCTTGATGTTTGCCATCGTGCTCATCGGTCTCGGGATGACCGTAGCCGCACGGCAGTGGAAAGTGATGATACAGCGCGAATTAGAGGCCGATTTAATCTCCAAAGGTATTGAGATTCAGAACGCGTTGGCGTTCTATTCGGCCACCATGAAGGCGGGACGAGTGGTTCCAGGAGAAGTGTATCCGCAAACATTGGCCGAACTCACCCGGTTGCCCAAACCGTTTTTGCGAAAAGTCTATGCCGAGCCGTTAGGACATGGTGACTGGGAATTGGTTCGCGCCCCGACCGGAGGAATCATGGGGGTGAGGAGCAAGAGCAAGAGCAAGCCGATTTGGCAGCACAACTTTCCTCCCGCGGTCCGGCACTTTGATGGGCGCAAATCGCACTATGAATGGGTGTTTCAGCATCCCAATCCTTCCATGACGTTGGTGGGGATGACTGGGACGGGAGCCGCGGTGCCAGGATCAGCCGGCCAGCAGGGTGCTTCTCCAGGAACGAGTCCGATGTCCACTCAGAATCCCGTCGGTATAAGCCCTCCTCAGGCAGGACCTCCAGTCGCCCCAACAGCTCCCTAAATTGGTACGCGAATCATCGTCAGTCTTCCATTTAAACCCTCAAATAATTTGTATTGGGTTCTCGATGGCGCAGGATGGTGTCTTGACCCCCTTCAAACCCGCGCGGTATCCTGTCGCCCGTTCACTTTTTCACAGAGAAGGCGATACGCATGATCTCCGACGAGGAACAGCAGGAGTTAGCCGCCGTTGAGTCTCCTGAGACGAAGGACGTTCAGGAAATTCCGCCGCTTTCCATACCCGACTATGTGCATGAACTGGTCACACGGGCCAGGCAGGCAGCCGGTCGTCTTGCGACGCTCTCCACGGTCGTGAAGAACAATGCATTGATCGCCATGGCTGATGCGCTGGATGAGAAGCAGGTTCTCCTCATCGAAGCCAATGAAAAAGATGTCGAGGCCTTTGGTACTGAACCGGACAAGGCTGCGATGGCTGATCGGCTCAGGCTCACGGAGCAGCGGATTGCCGACATGTCGGCCGGGATTCGGGAAGTCGCAAAGTTGCCTGATCCCTTAGGCGACATGCCGAAGATGTGGACCAGGCCGAACGGGATGCAGGTGGGCCGGGTGCGTGTCCCGATCGGGGTCATCGGCATTATTTACGAGTCGCGTCCGAACGTCACCGCCGATTCTGCTGCGCTTTGCTTGAAGTCCGGCAATGCCTGTGTCCTCCGTGGAGGGAGCGAAGCCATTCATTCGAATACCGCCATTGCCGCCGTGTTGGCCGAAGCCGCGGAGAAGGCCGGGATTCCCCCCGGCGCCATCAGTTTTGTCGATCGTCCGGATCGAGAACTTGTGCCGGTCTTGCTGAAGCAAGATCGCTATATCGATCTCATTATCCCGCGGGGCGGTCCTTCCCTCATGAAGACGATCGCCGAGCATGCCACGATTCCGGTCGTCAAGCACGATGCGGGGATCTGCCACATCTATGTGGATGCGGATGCCGATCAGGCCATGGCCGAGGCGATCTGTGTGAATGCCAAAGTCCAGCGGCCTTCGACCTGTAATGCGATGGAAACCCTGTTGGTCCATCAAACAATCGCCAGGACGTTTCTCCCGCGCCTCATGGAAAAGCTGCAAGCGGCCAAGGTGGAAGTGCGCGGCTGCCCCAGGACCTGCCAATTACTGCCGGACGCGAAGCCGGCAGCCGACGATGATTTTGGGAAAGAGTTCTTAGAGCTGGTCTTAGCCGTGAAGGTCGTGAAGAACATGGACGAGGCGATGGAGCATATCGCCAAGTACGGGTCGCAGCACACCGAAGCCATCATCACAACCAACTATCAGCGGGCCATGCGGTTCCTGCGGGAAGTCGATGCGGGGGCGGTGCTGGTGAATGCGTCCACGCGACTCAATGACGGCTATCAGTTCGGGCTCGGTGCCGAGATCGGTATCAGCACCTCCCGCATCCATGCCCGTGGTCCCATGGGGCTGGAAGAGCTCACCTGTTCAAAGTTCATCGTCCTGGGGAGCGGCCAGATCCGCGAGTAAATGGCTGGCGACCCTGTTCGTACCGCACTAGCGCTTTCCGACTCGCTCCGGTTTTCTGCCAATCAGTCCTTGGCCCATCAATTCGACCAGTCCGGCGGACGAGTCGTTCGCCAATCCACCGGACATCTGGTTTTCTATCGGCCCGATGGCCGACGATTTCTCGCAACCGATCCTGACGGCCATCCCTTGCATGAATGCGAGTGGGGCGTCGATCCTCGTGGAAGAACGGTGCTGGTTCGTGCGCGCCTTCGGCTGGATTGGGGGCGGTGGGTCGGGTTGAAACCCGGTGGACTGGTCAATGAAACCCGCCTCAATCTGGCGACGAAGCCGGGCTGGCAGCGCCTGAAAGCGGAAGATCTTCGGCACATGGCGGCGCAGGCGATGCGAGTGCCGATCGAAGATGTCCGGTTCTTCTACGGCGACGAAGATCTGGTCATCGATGCGCATGGACAGGCGACGATCCGGCATCGGAAAGATGCGTTTTATGTGCTGGAAGACGGCACATTCGAATCGGCTCGCTTCATGTCCTGCATGGGGGCAATGCATTGGGAGCAGATCGATTTTTTGCCCGTCGTCGAACTTTTCAAATCGCTCCTGCCTGGAACTGGCTCGGCGGCGTTTGAATTGATTCGTGGGCTCTATGATGACCAGAACGAGGGGCAGCCGAGTCCGCGGCCCTTGCGCTATCGCGGCATTCCGACCTATCCATCCGAAGCGGCCTTTCGTCTCTTCAGCAGTTTCTTCACCCCGCAGGCCGACGCCGGCGGAGACCCTATCGCGCTGTTTATGGACCCTTCCCGCTCTCATCGGGTCACGTGGCTGCCGGCGCCGGGGCCTCCGCTGCGCTATTTCGATGAGACCCATCGCCTGTGTGTGACGGTGCAGGGAGAGGTGTTGCTGAAGGTGACTTGCGCCGACGATCCAACGGGGCTGTCGTATGTGAATCCCAAGGGGCGGCGGATGGTGGCCTGGGATCGATCGGCCGTCATCGTCGACGGACATCTGCAACTGAGTGACCGTGACTGCAAGAAGGATGTGCCGCTCTCACAGGAATTGGCAAGGGTGACATCATCTCCGGTCATTCCCCCGCCGAGTCCGGTCGACTGGCGATCCGTGTTCGTGTCGGCGGTGCCCGCCGTCCAACCTGCAGAGGTGTTCGGAGCGGTGCTGCTGTATCCGCAGGACGAGACCCCGGTCGGAGAATTGGCGGCCCAACCATTTGTCGCGGACTATCTGCAAGATCTCGCCGAGCAGGATCTCGAGATCGGGCAGATTCTCATGAGAGCGGAGCGCATTCTGATTGATAATGGGGATGCGGTGATCTCGACCTGTGTGCCATTCGATCGACCTCGGGAGGTCGTCGCGCACATCTCGTACCCGCCCTTTGCCTACAAGCAGGCGCAGCAGCTCTGGACCGTGTGCGCTGAGTTGCAGCGATGGGAGTGGTTACAGCGAACTCGATTCATACTCTCCATGGTCCCGCCCCCGGCAACACCCCGGTCTGAATCCTATGATCTGGTCTATGCCTGGCTTCCTTATGCCGAGTTTGAACAGGCAAGTGCCCTGGCGGCGCGGGTGCGTTCGCTCGCGCAATGTGTAAAGCCTGGCGCTAATGCCTTTATCGTAGGGCCGGCACGGACGGGCGATGAACTGAGCAGAGCCGGCTTGCAGCGTTGCTGGGAGGAAGCGGTTGAACGACTCCCCACGTTTGCGATGCATAAGACGATTGTGCCAAAGGCCAAACTGCGGAGCGGGCTGACGCTGTTTCATGTACGCCGGGCGTAGCCCTGTGCCCCTTGCGCTGATCCGTCTCCATCGATTACTGTCAGACCTATGAGCGAGCCAACGACAGAGCAGGTTCCGGCTGAGGATGGCGGCGACAAAGTCGTCATCTATTGGGAGCGTGAGTATTCGACCGCGTTTCCACCGGAGCGGCTCAAGCTGGATTTCAATCCTCATCGCCCGATGTTGAACAACATGACGCTCGATGAACAGCGAGGGCTCGCTGCCAGCGGGTACAAGGTGTTGCCGGACGACTGCGGGCCGGTTCGCACCGTCGGCAGCTATGGCTGGCTGATCCGGTGCCCGGCGGATATCAAGTTGCGGCGGACGGCCGAGGGGGTCAAGTGGCAATCACCCCCCATCGAACCGGAAGAGCGGCTGCTGGGATATAAATCGTTTTCCGGGACGTACGTCGATCTGATCCTCAACAGCGGTTATCCCAAGCTTTGCTGCGGCATTCGGTTCTACTATCCCAAGCATGTCGGGCTGATGATGAAGGACATTCCCAACCACTTCTATCATTACCCTGAGCGCACCTATGCCATCTGGGAAGGCATTAAGACTCAAGAATATAAGCGAACGCCGAATCAGTACGAATGGCTGCCGGACTACGAAGCCTTCACAGCCAATTTCCTGCTCCAGCTCCACAAGCCCACCACCATCAAGCGTGGCGATCCAATCGGATTAGTGCTTCCGGTCATGTTGCCCAAACAGTTCTCCCTCGAAGAAATCAAACGCCCCTGAGTCTGTACCTCCTGTTCCCCTCAAGAGTTTTCTCCTTTAACCGATACTGGTAATGGTTCGGCACGTCGGGAGGGGAGGAGCTATGCGGAAAGTCTTATTCGTGGATGACATGCCGGAAGTGTTGCGCATGCTGAAGCGCACGCTCGATCCAATGAAGAGCGAGTGGGACATGCGCTTTGTGGAAAGCGCGC
>CAYHNM010000106.1:0-5762 GCA_964357985.1 uncultured Nitrospira sp.
CGTATAGCGGGTGAGATCTTTTCCGGTGGAGGCGTTGAGCCCCACGCCGCCGTGGCGCTGATAGAGCAAGGCCATTTCATTGCCGACCACATACTGGCCCGCTTGCGCTTGCAGGTCCGTAACCTGTTTCTGCAAGGCGTCAAGCGCGGCCTGCTCATCCGGCGTCACCGCAGAGCCCTTCTTGGCCAACTCGCGCTGCCGCTGATCGAGGAGGGTCCCCACACGGGACAGCTCGTCGAGCGTCAGTTTCTCTTTGTCAAAATCCTTCGTCCCGACGGTCCGCGTGCCTTTGAACGCCATGTGCTCATACAGGTGGGCCAAGCCGGTCTGGCCGACCTGCTCATTCACCCCACCCACCCCGAATGTAATGTTGATCGAGACCACCGGCGTTTGATGGCGCTCGACCATGAGGACGGTCAGGCCGTTCGCCAGTTTGTGTTCGATCACCCGGTCGGCAAGACTCGGCCCCTCTGCCATCGACACGTTCGGAGCGAGGCTTAGGGCCAGTATCGATAGAACCACCGTGAAACGTGAAACATGAAACGCAGGAAGAGCTAAGAAACGACCGAGTGGAAACCAGACAAAACTTGTCGTTTGAGTGATTAGTGAATCCTGTCTTTGTACGAAATACGCTTCACGAGAGACAAGAGACGTTCGAGTTATCATTGAAATATCTCCATCAGTTGTTCCGGTCGTTCGATGAACCAATCAGGCTGACAGGCCGCCATCTTCTCCCGATTCCCCATCCCGTAGCCGACGGCGCAGACCCGAATGCCGGCGTTGTGTCCGCCGTTGATGTCGTTGGTACTGTCACCTACCAAAATGGCGCGCTCCTTGGGGACCTGCACCTGCTCAAGCAGATGCAACAGCATACCAGGCTCCGGTTTCAGACCAAACCCGTTGTCTCCCCCGACAACCCAGGGGAAATGCCCCGCGCCCAACCCGTTGAGAATGACGCGCGTGTATTCAATCGATTTATTCGTCGCCACGGCTTTGTGCTTGCCGGAGAAGTGCTGCAACATCGGCTCGATCCCGGGAAAGAAGACCGTGCGGTCCAGACAATGTTCGAGATAGTGGCCGCGAAAGACGGCGAGGGCCTCGTCAAAACTCACCCGGCTGCTCTCACCGACGGCCAGCCGCAGGAGTTTCTTGACCCCGTCGCCGACGAATCCGAAAATTTCTTCAAGCGGCCGTTCCGGCAGCCCCAACTCGACCAGCGTGAGGTTCACCGAGTGGGCGATGTCCCACTTCGACTCGATCAACGTACCGTCCAAATCAAAAATCAACAAATCAACCGGGGTCTTCGTCATGGTTTGACCTTTCGCAATGTCTCTCCCAGGGCCGCCAGGATACCGCGCTTCTCGGCATCGGTTTCTTTGACCTCCGCTTCGCGCACCAGATCGATCATCCGCTTTAACCCGACATGCGGGGGAATCACGGGCTCCACGATCCGCCACTTGCTTCGAACGGCCTTCACGCGAAACCGGACTTCCTCGGTGATCGCTTCAGGCACAAACGCCGCCGTTTCCAAATACACCGAGCCAAGAACCGTAAAAGTGGCAGGAATCACTACTTCGAGCTGGTTCACCACTTCCCATTTCCGGTAATCCTCCGGCACCGTGACGTCTTGAATCACCACGATACGACCCCAGAGCGGCTCCTCCTTCCAGTCAATGTAGGGCACCAACGTCTCGAACGACATGGCGTCCATGCGGGCGCCCTTCTTGTCGAGCCCTACATATCGCTTGACGACGGCGGTCGGAGATTGATCGAGCGATCCGCTCTGGGCGAGCGCCGGCACTGGACTGCACAGCAGGGCAAGCAGAGCGATGAGTGCAGATGATCGTCGCATGAGCGGGCGTTCCTCTCGGATGGCGCGTGGGTTCAACACAATGTTCGCTCCTCGCATGGCGCTCGTCATGCGTCTCTCATGGGCCTCACGATGGAGTCGGATCTTTCTGATTTGATCTCGCGATCGGATGACAACCCGCCCTGGATTCATGCTGTGAACAATCCGCTCATATTCTATCCTACGCACAGAGTGACCGCAAAGCGATCATGCCTCCCTCGCTGAAGGAGGTTTGACCTCCCAAAATGCGCATGCTACCGTCGATTTGTCGTTGTGATGGACGAACAGGACTCGCGCGATGCCTTTCCCCAGGATCCGGCGTTTCTCACAGTCCCTTGGGACCGCCTTCCTGCTTGGACTGTTGGTCTGTGCTTGGCTGAGCGCGGGAACCAGCCTGGCAGAACCTCTCATTCAATCACCGCAAGCGGTTACGCAGGATCACGGCGCCGTCTCAGTGGCACCGCTCAAAGCGCAGGACCTGCTCAAGCGTCTGCAGGAGCGGGACGGAGCCCCACTGCCCGGATATATCGGCGGGCGGGAGTTTCAGAATCGAGAGCGCCGGTTGCCGCGCGGCCGCTATCGCGAGTATGACGTGAATCCCAAGACCCGGGGTCGTTCGCGTGATGCGGAGCGGCTGGTGATCGAACAACACACCGGCAAAGCGTACTATACAGGCGATCATTACCGAACCTTCACACCTCTCAACTAGGACACTGATCACTCCATGACACCACCACGCACCTTGATGAGTTATCTCCAGACCCCGATAGCCCCCTGGTCGTCCTTGCTCGTTATTCCGGCCGGCACGACGGTCACCGCGTTGGTCAAAGCGCCGGCCGGATTCGCGTTGCGCGTGGTCCACGGGAAAAAATGCTCGACCCCGGCCGGCCTGTTCACGGAATTCGCCCGCGCCTTGGGCTTCCCCGACTATTTCGGCCACAACTGGGACGCAATGGAAGAATGTCTCGCGGATTTAGAATGGCTGCCGGCCAAAGGCTATATTCTGCTCCTCACCGATGCGCAAGCCGTCTTGGCCGACGACGAGGACGAGTACGAAACACTGCTCGAGATTCTGAGCGATGCCGGGGAAGCCTGGAGCAAAGGCCAGGCGGGCGGGGGTTCCCAAGCGATTGCCTTTCATACGCTCTTTGCGGTATCACACCAGGAAGCACCTAAGCGAAAACATTGGGGGATCGATCCGGCACCGATGCCGGATCTCCCGCCCCCGACGAAAGGACGATCGTCTCGTCCCGCAAAGAATGGGAGGACACCGCAATGAGTCTCATGGATCAATTAGGACAAGCGGTCGGCGGCATGCTCGGCGGAAGCAGCAACCCAAATCCCTTGATGCAGGCGTTGACCGGGTTGCTTGGTCAGAATAGTCCGGTCGGAGGGCTCACAGGACTGGTCCAAACCTTCCAAAAGAACGGCCTGGGCGACATCGTGAACTCCTGGGTGAGCACCGGCAAGAATCTCCCTGTGACCCCTCAGCAGATTCAACAGGGCCTCGGCGGAGATCTTCTCAGCCAGCTGGCGACCAAAGCCGGGATCTCGACCGAGGCCGCCGGTACGCAACTCGCCGGCCTGTTACCGGATCTCGTGGACAAGCTGACGCCGACCGGGAAAATTGAAGCCGACGGACTCGATCAACTGCTGAAGATATTTCAGGGAAAATAGAAAACGAATGGGAAACGTAAGGCTGGGGAAACTACAACCCGGCTTTCCGCGAGAGATTCCGCAGTCCGCCCCAGAGGTGGGCTGCGGAACGCACGACATACCCGCCGACTTCTTGAGCCGTTGACCCCTGAGTGCGGTTGACCAGACCGAATCGTGCCTCCATCCACCCGGCACGAACCTGGATCCGATGTGACGGACAAATCCCATGGGTCTCCCGCCGATCCTCAAAGGGAGCTTTTTCTCCAAAGACTCCGGCTAATCCTTCATGCCGGCACCACGAACACACCACCGTCATAGTCACTCCTCATTACTCTGATACATCGTTACTCAAAATAAACAGCAAAAGTTGGACCGAAATGTCCCGTGCCATTACCCACTGAATTCCCCAGTGATTCGCCCCACTCTGGCTATGACCGACTGGGGCCGATCGTATCTAAATAGATAGGGCCGTATCTCATGAGACACTTTTTGTCCCTAGATGAGGCGATGAACGGCAACTACGCTCATCCAGTAGGGCTTTCTTGACCGGTACAGAGGAGCATGTTAGGGTGCGCCCCCGTCATGAAAACCACTCGATCAGCCCAACTCTTTGCCGCAGCGCAACAGCTCATTCCCGGTGGGGTCAATAGCCCCGTCCGAGCATTCCGCTCCGTCGGGGGGCAGCCCCGGTTCATCAAGCGCGCCAAGGGAGCCAAACTCTACGACGTCGACGGCAACACCTATCTCGACTATGTCCTCTCCTGGGGCCCCATGATTCTGGGTCACGCCGCGCCGGCCGTGATCCGGGCCATTAAGAAAGCCGCCGACAACGGCACCAGTTACGGTGCGCCCACGGAATTGGAAATCACCCTCGCCCGCATGATCCGCGACGCCTTCCCGTCAATGGAGAAAGTGCGTCTGGTCAGTTCCGGAACCGAAGCCGTGATGAGCGCCATTCGTGTCGCCCGCGGCTTCACCAAACGGGACAGCATTCTAAAATTCGAAGGCTGCTACCACGGGCACAGCGACTACTTGCTCGCCAAAGCCGGTTCAGGTCTGGCGACATTGGGCATTCCCGATTCACCCGGAGTGCCGGCAGACTTTGCCAAACACACCCTGACGGCCCCCTACAACGACATCGACGCCGTGCGACGTTTAGTGGCTGAACATCGCAAGGACCTGGCCTGCATTATTCTGGAGCCGATCGCGGGCAACATGGGCGTCGTGCCTCCGGCGCCTGAATTTCTCTCCGCTCTTCGCCGGCTGACGGCAGAGAATGACATCCTTCTCGTGTTTGACGAAGTGATTTCAGGATTTCGCGTGAACTACGGAGGCGCGCAGGCGCTTTATGGCATTACGCCGGATCTCACCATCCTCGGGAAAATCATCGGCGGAGGGCTGCCGGTCGGCGCCTACGGCGGACGGAAAGACATCATGGATCTGATCGCCCCGTCAGGGCCTGTCTATCAAGCAGGTACCCTCTCAGGCAATCCGTTGGCCGTCTCGGCAGGGATCGAAACATTGAAGCAGCTAAAGAAAAAAGGGGTCTACAAGAAGCTCGAGGCGCAATCTGCGGCCCTGGCGAAAGGTATCGGCGAAGCGGCGAAGAAAGCGGGCGTTCCGCTCATCCAAACCCGCGTGGGCTCCATGCTCACCGCATTCTTTACTTCCACGCCTGTGAGTGATTGGAATACCGTGAAGCAGGCGGATACGACGCGCTACGGAAAATATTTTCACAAGATGCTGGACCAGGGCATCTATCTCGCTCCGTCGCAATTCGAAGCCTCGTTTCTCTCCACGGTCCACACGACCCAAGATATCGAAAAGACCATCCGCGCCGCGCATACCGCCTTCAAGAGCTTATAGTAGGTCTCTCGTGAAACATCGTTCGTATCTCGTGGGATACAAGCAGAGCCTATTCGATACAGCTACGGCCTTGCGGGTTGATCAAAACGACCGTCCGGCAAGGCCGCAGCGAGCGAAAGACTGAGGCGTACTTCCTAGTACGTTGAAGTCTTGAGCGACGTGAGAACGCCGCTGGCGATTGTTTTCATCGACCCGCCTATTCGTCGTCCTCGTCCTCCATGTCTAATACCTCCTGCCGCTTTTGCTCTTCCATCGCATTGTGCAGGAGCATCCGGATAAACATCGAATAGAGCGAGCCTTTTTCCAAGGTTCCGCCGGGCGGAATCGCAATTTTCCCTTCCTTGATCATGCGATCCATCCACACCTTTTGATCCGGCGCGATCAAGATCGG
>CAYHNM010000107.1:0-3359 GCA_964357985.1 uncultured Nitrospira sp.
GAAACACAATGCCGATCAATTCCCGCCGCGCCACCGTCCAATCGTTACTGGTAAACGCGGCGGTCGCGCGCCCGTCGAGAGAGAGCTCCCCGGATGAAGGCTGATCGAGGCCGCCCACCAGATTCAACAATGTACTCTTTCCGCATCCGCTGGGACCGACGAACGCGCAGAACTCGCCGCGCCCGACATCGAGCGTGACATCATGCAACGCGGCTACGCTGGCCTCACCACGCGCATAGGTCTTGGACAACTGGGCCAGCTTCACCATAACTGCGACACACCTCAGATTCTGCAATGTCTTGTAGAACGATCGCCCTCGTATAACACAACCATTTAGAGCCCCACAACCTTGACAGGCACCCGTTCCTATCCTACAACCTGGCGCATCTCTCCAAGCCGAGAAGGAGACATGATGGGATCGTGGCCGCAGAAACTGCCAGGCTGGTTACGACACACGGTCCGGTTTTTCCTACCCGCCGACTGTGCCGCCTGTGGAGTGCCGCTCACCACAGATCCAGTCCCGCTGTTTTGCACGAGCTGCTGGGGCAGCATCGTTCCGCTCAAGCTGGCTCGCTGTTCGCAATGTGATCGTCCGCTGCCCTCCCCCATAGCCTTGACCTACAGCCCCACCCATCGCTGCCACCACTGCACCGTGCGACCGCCTTCCTATGCGAAGGCCTGGACGCTATATCCCTATCTGCCCCCCTTGCAAGATGCCATCTGCCTGTTCAAGTACCGTGGGAAAGTGTCGCTGACCAAGCCATTAGGCCACTTAATGCTAGAGGTGCTACCGGCTTCACTGAATGCAGACCTCATCATTCCCGTCCCGTTGCATCCGAACCGCTTGAGAGAGCGTGAGTTCAATCAATCCCTCCTGCTCGCCGATCAAGTGGCCACACACCTTCATCTGCCGCTTTCCTTCACCAATCTCGTTCGAACTGTCCCGTCAGAACCCCAAAGCACGTTGTCGCGAAAAGAGCGGATGAAGAACCTTCGCCGGGCTTTTGCCGTTCGTCATCCTGAATTGGTTGCTCAGAAACGTATTCTTCTAATCGACGATGTCTTTACGACTGGCACCACGGTGAACGAATGTGCCAAGGTATTGCGGGAGGCCGGAGCGGAAGCCATTTTCGTCCTCACGCTGGCACGAACGATCGAAGCGAGTGTCGTCCCGGATCGAATCCTGGCTCAACGCGCCAACAGCCTACTCGGAGTCTTGAAGGGATAGCATGCCGATCTATGAGTATCTCTGCCGCGATTGCCGCAAGCGCAGCACCTTGCTGGTGCTGAGCCTGGCCAGTTCGACCCCACCGGCTTGCAAACAGTGCGGGAGCCAGTCCGTGGACCGCCTCCTGTCCCGATTCTCCTCCCCCAAGTCCGAGGAGGCTCGGCTTGAATCCCTTTCAGACCCGGACAACCTCGACGGGCTGGATGAAAATGATCCGGAGTCAGTGTCCCGCTTCATGAAGCACATGGGGGATGAGATGGGTGAGGACGTCGGGGAAGAAGTCGAAGCCATGATGGATTCGGCGGACGCAGGAGCCTCCGATGACGGTAGCACTGACAGCCTATGACAGGCATTGTCATGTATTTTTACTTGACAATCCGCCCTCACTCTCTAAAATGGCCCTTACCTTCTGGAGTCTTATGAGAAACAGACCTTCTCAGAACAGGTGGGACGATGGGGACAGCCCCGAAGAGCGAATTGATGACGGTGTCGGAGACGTGTCTGTACCTGAAGATTACGACCCGCACCCTCTATCGCTATATACAGAACAGACAAATTCCAGCCTTCAAGCTTGGGAAAGAATGGCGATTCGTTCGTTCGGATCTGGAACAGTGGATCCGCGACCGGACCAGAACCGCCCTCCCCTCATAAACTAGGAACGACTTATGTTCGCTGGCGAATATCTCTGCAAAGTCGATGAGAAGGGGCGTTTTATCGTCCCCTCCCCGATCCGCGAGCAGATTGAAGCCGACGGCCAGGCCGTCACGTTTCTCAAGGGCCCGGAACAATCCCTCCTCATCTACTCGTTGAAAGAATGGGAAAAGGTCTTAGACCGGACCAAGACGACGCTCGACGAAGATCAGAGCCGTCTTTTTATGCACTTTGTCGTTTCCGAGGCAGGCACGTCGGAAATCGACAAGACCGGCCGCATCCTCATTCCTGGCCGCTTGCGGAAACAGATCCCCTTGGATGAAGATCTCGAAATTATTCTGGTCGGGATGTATCACCGGATGGAAGTCTGGAATCCCAGCGAGTGGCGCCGCTACATTGCCCGCACAGAAGACCGCTACGAACAGAACATGTCGAAGATTCAGAACCTCCTGTAAGCTCGCTCCATGCCTGCCGGACGACGTCGCACAGGCTCCCACCGTTCAAAAGTCTCCGTTCGCGTCGTCTCCTATCGACCGACAGCCAAAGCTGAACCGACGTCGAAGCAACCGTCCGACCCCAGTCTACGCCCAACGGTTCGACAAGCCCGTCCCCGAGTGCCGCTTCATATCCCTGCGTCCTCTGCAGTCGTGACTGGCAAATCCATCGAGATCACGCTGCCGGTTCCTCCCAGCATCAATCATCAGTACGCCACGGTCCAGGGCCGCCGGGTCCTGTCTGCGGCCGGCCGAACCTATAAGCAGCATGTCGGCCAACAGCTCTGGCTGGCCTTGTCGCAATCCCCCCACAAGCGAGCGCTGATGCATCGGCTTCAATCGGAACCCCTGGCCCTCTCCATCCGCTTTTACTTCACCTCACCGCTCCGCCGTGATGTCGATGGCGGGCTCAAAATTGCCCAGGACGCCCTCTGTGAGGGGATCGGCCTCAATGACAATCGTATTGCGGAAACACATCTCTATAAAGATGTCGATCGAACCAATCCCCGCATCCGGATTGCCCTCTCCCCAGCCGCCCCATAGCAGTCCCAATACATCCAGCAGCCCTCTTTAGATTCCGACACACTCGACCGATAAGGGTGTGAACTCTTTTAACTATTTACCTTGTCCGTAGCCATGGCCACAAAGACGATTTCGATCGATCAACTACGCACCGGAATGTACGTCGCCAAAATCGACCTGTCCTGGTTTCAATCACCGTTCCTCCGGCGCTCGCTGCTCATCGAACATACGATCCAAATTGAGAAACTGCGCCGCGCCGGAGCACAGCACATCGTCATCGATCTGTCCCGCGGGGATGATGTTGAAACGTCGAGTACCCTCGACCCACCGATCTCCTCGCAAGCGATCACGCTGACGCCACAGACACCTCCATCGAAATCAATTCCCAAGCCGTTGACCCAGCTGAACGAAGAATACGCCCAAGCGCTGGTTGCCAGAAAACAACTAGAGCAAGCCGTTCACTC
>CAYHNM010000107.1:3459-5740 GCA_964357985.1 uncultured Nitrospira sp.
TCGACCAGGTGATTCTTTCGCGATTCATCAAACTGATCGGCATCTACCCGGTCCATAGCCGCGTGCAGTTGAATACGAAGGAACGAGCCGTTGTGACGGAGCTGAATCCATCGGCACTGCACCGACCCGTCGTCACGATCACCCATACTCCCAGCGGGAATGAAACACCCAACCCTCTCGTCATCGACCTGTCAGACCAAGCGAATGTCACTCCGGAACGGGCCATTGACAGGGTGCTGGATTCCCCGGAACCGGCCCAGCCGGCCTCCTCTTCACAAGCCGCCTAGCCCACAACAGAAGCACGCACCAGCGACGTCGCCGAGTACAACTTGCATATGAAGACGATGCACGGCTTGAAACGATGGCTACTCGTAGCGTAACGCGTCAATGGGATTGAGGCGTGCCGCTTTATTGGCTGGATAGAGACCGAAGAAGAGACCGACCGCGAGCGAAAAGAAAAACGCGGCCACGACCGTATTACCGGAGATAATCGTCGGCCATCCCGCAATGACCGTAGTTAAACGGGCTCCCGCAACACCGAAAAGAATGCCGAGCGTCCCGCCGACGACACTCAAGGTCATGGCCTCGATCAAGAACTGCATGAGGATATGCCGTCGCTTCGCTCCCACGGCCATCCGAACACCGATCTCCCGCGTCCGCTCGGTCACCGATACGAGCAAGATGTTCATAATGCCGATGCCGCCGACGAGGAGTGACACGGCCGCGATCGACAGCAACATCACCGTCAGCGTCTGGCTCGTGCCTTCCTGCACCTTGCCGATATCGACCTGCGTTCGAATGGTAAAGTCATCACCTTGCTCGGTCTGGAGACGATGCCGGGCCCGCAAGACCTCTCGAATCTGGTCGACGGCGGCAAAGAGATCCTCTTGCCGCTCCGTCGTGGCGAACAACGCACCGACCGATCCGATGAACTGCGTCCCGAAGACTTTCCGCTCCGCCGTGCTGAACGGGATGAAGACGATGTCGTCCTGATCCGACCCCTGGGCCGATTGCCCTTTCGGCGCCAGCACGCCGATCACGCGAAACGGCACATTCTTGATCCGAATGACAGACCCGACCGGCTCCTCGCCCGGATCGAACAAATTCTCCGCCACCGTCTGCCCGACCAAGGCCACACGCACCGCAGCATCCAGATCCGCCTGAGTAAATGGGCCACCGCTGGTAAACGACCAGTCGCGGATCGTCAGATAGCTGGGGGAAATTCCATTCACGGACCCGTTCCAGTTCTTGTTCCCGTTCACAATCTGCATGACATCACGTTTGGCCCAGCCGGTATCCTGGAGCAGCGGAATACGCTTTTTCATCTCCAGCGCATCGGACACATTCAGCGTGACAGCGCCCCCCTGCCCGCCCCGAACGCCGCTGACGGTCGTAGACCCAGGCAGCACGATGATGACATTGGTTCCCATACTGGCAACTTGCGCCTGCACCGCGGCCTTGGCCCCTTCCCCGATACTGACCATCGCAATCACGGCACCAACCCCGATGACGATCCCGAGCATCGTCAGCCCGGCCCTGAGCCGGTTGCGGCCGAGAATGCGGATCGCCGTCATGAGCGTGAGGAGGAGAAATGCCGGCATCAGCGCCCCACCAGAGAGGACGGATGCTCAGGCTTGGTGTGCCGGTCGGTGAGGACCTGGCCGTCCTTGATCACAATTTCACGGGCGGCGTAGGCCGCGATGTCGGGTTCATGGGTCACCAGAATGATGGTGATCCCTTCTTCCTTATTCAACCGATCAAGAATGGTCATGATTTCCCGGCTCGATTCCGTATCCAGATTTCCGGTCGGTTCGTCGGCCAGCAACAGGGATGGCGTCGTGACCAACGCGCGGGCAATGGCCACCCGTTGTTGCTGCCCGCCGGACAATTGCGTCGGATAGTGCTGTTCCCGCCCCTTCAATCCCACTCGCTCCAACGCCGCCGCCGCCAGCGCCCGCTGCTCGCGAAGAGGGAGGCCACGATAGAAGAGAGGGAGCTGCGCATTTTCCAACGCGCTGGTGCGGGGGATCAGATTGAAGCTTTGAAAGACGAACCCGATCTGCCGATTCCGGATCTCCGCCAGCTCATCGGCACGAAGCGCCGCCACATCGACGCCGTTCAGCCAATAGTGGCCTTTGGTGGGCTGATCCAGACAGCCCAGCATGTTCATCAGAGTCGACTTCCCTGACCCCGATGAACCCATGATCGCGACAAACTCGCCTTGCTCGATCGTGAGATTCAACCCGCGAAGGGCCTGCACCTCCACATCGCCAAGGCGATA
>CAYHNM010000108.1:0-3555 GCA_964357985.1 uncultured Nitrospira sp.
GCGCCCTGCTCTTTATTCTTCCCAACTCCGCCGAAAATAATCTTTTCGCCTTCATCGGCCAGCTGTTGCGCCGTCATACCGCTGTACTCAAGCTTCTCTTCCTTCGGAGGAAAACCACCTTCCACCTGCGGCAACCAGTTTCCATAGCCGGAAAGGAAGGCGGCCACGAAGAACATGAGTCCGCCGATCTTCAGCAAAGCCCCAAAATTCGGGAAATACACCGCCACCATGAACGCGGCCACAGTAATCATGACGAGCGACACCGGCATGAGCCGGTTCTCGCCGTAAAAGCTAGTCGTGTAGTTTACGATCGCGATAAACAAGAGAAGCGTCGCAGCCATCCCAATGATCGTCTTGAGCGTGGCCCGCTTCTTCGCAACGGGATCACTGATGGAAAATTGGAAATACACCAAGAGGCCGGCCAGCAACGCCAGTGCCGGCCACCCCATCTCTAGTGCTTGATTAATCAAATCGCCCACGGTTTTAACCTCCTGCGGCTACACCGGGGGATGGCATTGACGGCCATCCCCCTGAGCCAGTTGCTCAATAAGATGGTTAGTGGCTACCTGCCGGCTGAGGCGCGCTACCAGGGACCCCCGCCTTCTCACCAGCCGGAACCTTCTTTGCCGCTAAGCTGCCAAGCCAGAACACAAAGAGAATGCTGATCCAGAAGAACAAGACATTGAAGGAAATCATATTCGCGGCAAAACCGACCGTGTGCGTATAGGCCCACGGTGAATTGTCCCGCATGATTTCATTCACGTGCCAGAAAAGGCGGACCGATGAGCGAATGTAGCCCATCAAGCCCATCATCCAGGTAAACGCTGTCGCCAGCATGATCAGAGCATACTGCGATCGGGCAGAAATCTTCCCCCACTCGATCGGCCCCATCTGCTTGGCACCCTTCATCATGACGCTGTTGAGCGCAAACATGAAGAAGAGACAGGAGAGCGTGGTCGCCACCTGCGGAACAGACAATCCAACTCGGACGTTAGCCGGGATGTAGTATCCGTAAATCGCCAACCCGATAATATTGACGTAGGCCAAGAAGAAGAAACACCCCATGAAGATGTTCCCGAATTTCGACCAAGAGACTGTCGAAACCTTGTTGCCCCGCATATACCAGACGAAACTCAACACCGTGGTGGTGATAATGACGTTGATGCCGCCGTTCTTCGCCGACATGACGCCATAGTTACCCAACACCGGGTGCTGCTGTCCGCCCATGGCCTTCAACTCCGCCGGAGTCATGACCATCGTGTGCGGCGTAATAAAGACCAAGTACCCGCAAGCGAGAATAAACACCAGGTACTTGATGTAGCGTTGATACTTCTCTGCTCCACGCATCCGGCCCATCGCCTGCCACAAATAGTAGTTTGTGCTCAGGAACAAGATGCCGATCATGGTTGCCTGAATAATGAAGAGCCAGGCCAGCAATCCACCCATGAGCGTGATGCCCATCTGCTGACGATACGCATAGACTTCGCGCATGAGCCAGTAGCCGGCAAACGGCAACGGGATCAAGAACGCAACACCGAGCGCCATCGCGATATAACCCATCCAATCATAGTGGGCGCGATCCTCTTCGGTCTTCGAAGCCAAGAACTTATACGCCGCGTAAGCCGCAACCACACCACCACCGAAGGCCATGTTGCCAAGGATGCGATGGAGGTTGAGCGGGTTCCACAATGCCGTATGAATAACGTGCCAGATGTTCCCAAGGAACCGCCCCTGCTCGTCAACACCGGCCGGCGACATCATGAATCCGATCCACGAGTTCGCCAGGAACATGAGCAAGGTCCCGATGATGTTCAAAATCACCGACATGCTCAGATGGATCCACTTCAGGAACCCCTCCTTCATCTTGTCCCAACCATAGTAGTAGATGTAGAGGGTGCCGCTCTCAGCCACAAACATCAACGCGTAGATGTGCATGACCGGACGGAAAATGCTGGACAGATAACCAAAAAACGCAGGATAGAGCGTGAGGAAGGTGAAGATCAGAATACCGCCAAGCACGGCCGTCAGCGAGTACGCCGTAAGACTGATCTTAATAAAGTCATAGGCGAGCTGATCGTACCGCTTCGCCAATGCCTTATCCTTCGTCACAACCCCCATGAATTCGACGACCATGCAGAAAATCGGAACGGCGAGCACGAAGCTGCCGTAGTAGAGATGCTGCTGATTCGCGAACCAGAGAAGCACGCGGCTCTCGAAGTTATACCGGGGATAATCCCTCGGGCCGTCAACCGTCTTCGGGGCAGGCGCGCCGACCACGATGCCTTCCGTCTTATAATAGACGTCACGCCCCTTCTCAACCTTTGCATCCTCCTTCTTTGCCGCGTCAGGCGCATCCGCACCGATTGCCAGTGACGGAAGCGACACCACCACAGGAAACAGGAGGAGGCCAACCATCGCGCAGAGCGCCATGATTGAGAACACTTTCTTCCGGGTTACAAGACCCATGGGATACCTCCTTAATGCATTACGAAAAAGATTCATCACAAGCCCTAAATTCAAACGCAGAGCCAAACTACTTACGGAACATGTACCAGAAGTCTAGGCCCTGCATATCCATCAGAAAATGGTCAACCATCAGGAAGTATCCTACGCAGATCGCCACAGAGATAATCCCATACAGAATATTCTGCCCCATCATCTCCTCCTCATCAGATCGATCAAAGACACAAAAATTCACACCCTCAGTGGCCCTGAACTAGCAGGGGCACTGAATGCCGGCAAACCAATAGAAAAACCACAGACCCACCGCGCAAGTGATGTAGAAAATCATCTTGCCGACTTTAACCATCAAATCACTGTCCGCTGTTGCCGTCGCCATCTTGCCTCCCCTTCCATGCTCGAAATAGTGAGTGAAGTCTGCGAATTCCTTGACACCCCAAAACCTGTGTGTTATTCAAAATTCCTTAGCTGGCGGCCATAACAACACAAGGAAACCCATGACAAAAAACTCAAAAATTTTCGACATTATAGTTTTGGCCGGTATGGTTGTCAATATCATTTTGGCCGTGTTTCTGATTCTCTACTACTTTGATTTTCTATAGATTTCTCGCTGTGATTCGCCGTCTCGTCCCCGCCATTTTCCCCTGACATCGCGCACCGAAATCCGATCGTTTCATCACGAAAATCCGGGACCATTTTGCTTCGACTGGTGAGGCGAAGATCGCCCCCAGTCGTCGTATACGCACCCCCGCGCATCGTTCGATAGACGCCATACTCCGGGCTTGGCGGATTTCGGTCTGGTGATTCCTTGTAATACCCCTCTGCATACCAGTCCTGGACCCATTCCATGACATTTCCTGCCCCATCCATGACACCGTAGGGACTCATGTCTGCCTTGAATGATCCCGCAGGGGCACTCGCCTCGAATCCGTCGTTGACTCGCGCCCAGTTGGCCCCATCAGGCTGTTCCGTATTTCCCCAAGGCCACAGTCGGCCATCGGCACCGCGCATAGCCTTTTCCCATTCTGCCTCCGTGGGAAGCCGCCTCCCCTTCCACTGACAGTAGGCCACGGCATCGTCCCATGACACATAGAT
>CAYHNM010000108.1:3655-5731 GCA_964357985.1 uncultured Nitrospira sp.
GGCACGTCGCCAGACTGCGCCGAGACCTGGGAACCGGGCTCACTCTCTTCAAAGGGAGTCGTAGTCGTCCCACGAAGGATGGCAATAATCGGCATAGCCGCGAACAGCAGGACCACGATAAGGAACACAACCTTGAATCTGGTTTCCAGCATGACCGCTACTGACCGGCCGCGTCGCCGCTCGGCTCCAAATCACTGGCGCAACGGATTCCGATCGTGATGTCATTCCGCCAATGCTTAGCGGCGAATCGCTTGGAGAGCCGGGCGTTTTGCTCGGTTTCTCTCCAGGAACCACCACGCACCACTTTCAGATCACCTTCATCAGGCCCTTTCGGGTCACGATAACCACCCTTTTTATAGTAATGCTCGTCGTACGTATCCGCGACCCATTCGGCAACATTTCCCGTCATATCGTGCAATCCGTAGGGACTGCGGCCGGCCTCAAATGAGCCGGGAGGCGCAAGATATTTGTATCCATCCTCCGGCCCATCCACATTGGCCATGCCATTCATGAATTTGTCACCCCAAGGGTACTTCCGCTTCCCCTCCCCACGTCCAGCTTTTTCCCATTCAGCCTCTGTCGGCAATCGCTTACCGGCCCACTTGCAATAGGCGACCGCATCGTCCCAGGAGACGCTCATCGCCGCCAATTCAGGCTTTAAGACTTTCGACTGGTCGTCCTCGAAGACTTCGATCCTCGGGAACGCGCGTTTGGTCATTTTGGCAAAACGCAGATACTCATCCTGCGTCACTTCGTTTCGATCGATAAAGAACCCTTTCAAAAACACCTGTCGCTCAGGAGCCTCGTCCGGATCCCCATCGTTACTTCCCATCGTAAACGGCCCTGCCGGCACCTGCACCATCTCGCGCCCTTCATCGCCGATCCTCGTCTTATACATCGAGAAATCCTGCGCGACCGTCTTCGCCGCGACCGGGCGGGATTCCGTCTGGATGCTCATGGCCAATTCCCGCATCTGCTTGGCTTTATACGACTCATAGACCAGCCCTGCGATCAGGAGAATGAACGACCCGAAGACAAAGACGATTGACCCGATCAGTACACCCCTGTTTTCCATATGTCTCCAAGCACCCGGAAAAATCTGACATGACCCCTATCGGCGAGCGTCCTGAGCCGCCCCTTCAACGGACGCACCCGCCGCTTCGGCCTTGCTGGCCGCGCGCATATCCAGCAGCATCGAGACCTGGACTCCAAGAAATCCCCCCATGGCCGCTCCGGCACCGGCCCCATACGAGATCCGTTCCGGTCCGGCCAGCAACCAGGCCAACGCACCACCCAAGACCGTTCCCACTAAGATGCTGATCAAAAACCGGCGGCCCCCAAGAAACCCCACGACGCCGCCCATCACCAGCCCGATACCTGTCGCCAACGGCATGAATTCACTGCCCATGATGAGGCCGATCAGCGTGCCCACGGTCCCCATCACCACGACACCGAACACGATGTCCACAAGCTTTCTAGTGGGAAAACCCTGATCTCCAGCCTCAGTCATGACAACTGTAAACCTCTCCGTTACTTTGCAGGACTGGCCACCAGCGAGCCGAAATCAATCTCAACTCCAGGCGCGGCAATGATCGAAATACCCCAGGCCTTGGGCGCCGGCTCATGTTGATGAATGCGCTTAAAGTCCTCATAGACATTCACACGCTCTTCAAACCACTGGCCGACGTCTTTCGTCCCGCTCTGCATGACGATCTCAGACCCGCTGAACATGCCGCCTTCCGTCAACGTCCCTTCCGGCTTGGTCCCGCTCCAGACATACTTGGTGAACACCGGGATAAACATCAGATCGGTATCGAGTGAGGCATAGATCGCCGCGATTTGATCCGTCCCTGCCGGAGCCTTGATCAAACGCCAGCGCCATGTGAGCACGGGATAGGCTTTAGGGTCCCAGTCGATCTTCTTTTTCTTGATCCGTTGCCCGGCATCTTTGGCCGACAAAAAATTTACGCCGTTTTCAGTTTGCACCTTATACGCGTCGCGACCCTTGGAATGGCTACGCTGGTTCTCGTGATCCCAGGACGAGGGAAAACCATCGGCTTCTTTTCCTTGGAAATC
>CAYHNM010000109.1:0-5722 GCA_964357985.1 uncultured Nitrospira sp.
CTGACGGCCGTCGACGTCATGCTGCACGTCCCCAAGAGCCCCAAATACATTCCGCGAAAGGTTGAAGCCATCGGGCGCGAACTACGGCAGCTCGAGACACAGACATTAACCTATGAAGGAGCGGAGGCGAATGCCGAGGCCGTACGACTCGTTCAGACCGCTGAACATTCCATCGACGCAATTATGGAGCGCTGGAACATCTGGAAACAGGGTGAGGCCTTGTATCCGAATTACCTTTTGGCGAACCAGGCCGCAGTCCAGCGCGGAGTGACCATTCGCCGCCTGCTGGTCCTGACGCGCGGGCAAATGCAACAAGCGTCGGTGGTGGCTGATGCCATCCAGGTCATGGGCGATCAGCAGCGGGCCGGAATCCAGATCTTCTTCGCGTTTCGTGAAGAACTCGAGCGGGCTCCTGCCTTTCGACGGTTTGAAGAGGACTTTAAAGGCCAAGGAGCGGCGACGGATCTGAACGCCGCCATGTTTGACCGGGAGATTCTCATTTTTTCCCAATCGTACGGCCAGGTACAGCTCGGCGTGGTCGGAACGCCGACAACGCTGACGATGATCCACCAATTGGAGATTACGTGGAAGCCGGACCTGCTTCGCGATCTGGATCCCGCCCCTCTCTTCGATATGACCCGGTATGTCTTTGAGTACGGAGGCCCGCAGGCCTTTAAAATGGAATTGGCGCGGTTCAAGAGGTCGGTCGCATGAAATTCCCCTCCGAGCCGTTCAAGATCAAAGTGGTCGAACCGATTCGACGCACCACGCGCGAGGAGCGGGATCGTCTGCTGCGCGAGGCCGGCTACAATCTGTTTCATGTGCCGGCTGAGAGTGTGTACGTCGACCTCCTGACCGACAGCGGCACCTCCGCCATGAGCGATGACCAGTGGGCCGGCCTGATGCTCGGCGATGAGTCCTATGCCGGCAGCAAGAACTATTACCACCTCGAAAAGACCGTCCGGTCTATCTTCGGCTATACACACGTGATCCCTACTCATCAGGGGCGCATGGCCGAGAATCTGCTTTTCTCCACCGTGGTGAAGCCGGGCATGTGCGTCCCGAACAACATCCATTTCGACACCACGCGCGCCAATGTGGAGCATCAGGGAGCCCAGGCGCTGGATGTGGTGATCAAAGAAGCCTATGACCCGCACTGCGAACTGCCCTTCAAGGGCAATATGGATCTAGCCCGGCTGGAGGGAACGATTCATCGCGTCGGGCGGGATCGCATTCCGCTGGTGATGCTGACCATCACGAACAACAGCGGCGGCGGGCAACCGGTGTCGATGGAGAACATCCGGCAGACCCGCGCGCTGCTGAACCGCCACAACATTCCCCTCTTCTTCGATGCCTGCCGTTTCGCCGAGAACTGCTTCTTCATCAAAGAGCGGGAGCCGGAATTCGCCGGCACGTCGATCCTCGACATTGCGCGGGAGCTCTTCAGTTACGGCGACGGCTGCACCATGTCGGCCAAAAAAGACGGCCTCGTGAACATCGGGGGATTTCTCACGCTCAACAATGAGCAATGGGCGCAGGACATTACGAATATGCTCATTCTGGTCGAAGGCTTTCCCACCTACGGCGGATTGGCAGGGCGCGATCTCGAAGCGATGGCTCGAGGGCTCCGCGAGGTGCTGGACGAAGACTACCTCAGTTTCCGGATCGGCCAGGTCCGCTATCTGGGAGAGTTGCTGGATCAAGCAGGCGTGCCCATTCTCAAACCGATCGGGGGACATGCGGTCTATCTCAACGCCAAAGAATTCCTGCCGCACGTGCAGCAGGACCACTTTCCCGCCCAATCGTTGGCCGTCGCTCTCTATCGCGAATATGGGATCAGAGGAGTGGAAATCGGCACCGCGATGTTCGGCAAGAAAGATCCGGCCACCGGTCGAACGATCCATCCGGAACTCGAAATGGTGCGGCTCGCCATTCCACGCCGGGTCTATACGAATATGCAGATCACCTATGTCGCCGAATCGATCATCGAGCTATACCGGACGCGCGAGATGATTCATGGTCTTAGGCTGATCTATGAGGCGCCGGTACTGCGCCACTTCACGGCGCGCTTTGAGGAACTTCAACATCAGCCGCTCTCGTAGTGAGCGGCCTCCTGATGGAGCACCTATGGCAACCCTTTTCAAAGGCCTCGAACGAATCGAAGAAGCCCGAGAGCGGGTCACCGGCCATAGTTTCATGGCAGGTCTCTTTCTCGGGAGGCCAGACTTCTCACTACTGTTGCCGCAGGAAGAATCAGCGGAACAGAAAGCTGCCTGGGAGTTGTATCGCCCGCAGCTGGAAACCTTCCTCACCACGCACGTCGATCCGGATGAAATCGAACGGACGGCGAAGATCCCCGACTCCGTCCTGAAGGGGCTGTTTGCGCTGGGCGCATTCGGCATGAAAATCCCCAAAGAATATGGGGGTCTTGGATTCTCCTATACGAACTATGGTCGCGCCCTGATGCTGATGGCGAGTTGGAGCAACATCCTCGCCCTGACCGTCGCCGTGCCGCAGTCCATCGGTATCGCCATGCCGCTGCTCCTGTTCGGCAACGAGGAGCAGAAACGCACCTATCTGCCGATCGTCGCTCGGGAAGCCATCTCGGCCTTCGCGCTCACGGAATCGATCACCGGATCCGATGCGGCCAATATCGGGACCGACGCGGTATTGGATTCCAGCGGCACGGCATTTGTGGTGAACGGCGAGAAGCTCTGGTGTACGAACGGCTCGATCGCCCGCTATGTCACCTTGATCGCGCGAGTGCCGGCAAGGCGCCGGCAGGACAACGGACGGGCCGTATGGGTTCCGGTTCCGGATAGCAAGGGAGCGGAGGATCAGGTCCATACCGCTTTTGTTCTCGATATGACTCAACCGGGTGTACAAATACGACAGCGCTGCCAATTTGAAGGCTGCCGGGGCATTGAGAACGCCTACATGACCTTCACGGATGTCCGGATCCCGGCGGCCGACGTGATCGGCGAAGTCGGGCGGGGTTTGAAATATGCGCTGACCATCCTGAATGTGGGCCGGGCGATCAGCATTCCGGCCATATGCCTGGGCATGGCCAAGCAGGCGTGGCAACCGACCCTCGATCGAGCCAACCAGCGGCTGACGTTCCAGAAACCCCTCGGCGAGCGGCAGACACAGCGCATGAGGCTGGGCCGCATGGCGGCGAATCTGTACGCGATGGAAGCGCTCGCCTTCTCCGTGTGGCGCATGGCCGACCAACACTGCTATGACGTCAGAACAGAAGCGGCGATTGCGAAGATCTTTTCCTCAGAAAGCACGATCCAGTTCCTGAAAGATGCTCAGACCCTCTTTGGCGGCATGGGGTACGAAACAGCCGATTCCAAGCGGGTGCGCGGCGAGCCGGCGTTCGGCATCGAACAATTGGTTCGCGACGCAGAAATGTATCGAATCGGAGAGGGCGCGACGGATATCCTGCGGCCGTTCGTGGCGCGCGAGGCGCTCAACATGCACCTTGAGCGCGCGCGGAATTATTTTGATGAACAGGTAACAGGCCGGCGCCGGCTCGTGGAGGCAGGGCGCCTCTTCGGGTTCTATGCTGCCTGGTATGTGAAGCAATGGGTGCCGAGGCGCTTGCCGTCTCGGCCGGAGTTCAGGCACCCAAAGGTTCAACCCAAGCTGCGTTTTGTGGAACGCGCGAGCCGGAGACTCTCACGCGCGACGCTCTACGCGTTGGTCTGGCAGCGGCAGGCGCTTCGAGATGACCAAGGGCGCCAAAACCGGATCGAAAGCATCGGGGAAGATCTTCTCCTGATTGCGACGGCAACGCTCTCGGCAGAAGCGCATGAGCGGACAACCGGACACGTGGACACATGGGACCTTGCAGATGAGGTGGTCCGTCAGGCAAAGGTGCGCGTGAAACAGCACATTCGCACGCTCATTTCTAATCGAGATAGGTGGTTAACGGGCATCGGAAAGAAGGCCCTCGGGGGCACATATCCGGCCCTCTCAGAGGGCATTATCAAGCGGAGCCTTCACGACTACTGACTTAAGCAGACAGGCCGCACAACTCTCTACAGCCAGGCGGTAGCGTCATGCACTCATTTCGTTTACTTGATCTGACCCTCTCCTCCCCGGTTGAGAATCTTGCTCTCGACGAAGCGCTGCTGGACGACCTGGAAGAGAACGGTCACGACCCGATACTTCGTTTTTGGGAAAGTGATCGCTACTTTGTCGTGCTGGGCCGCGCCTCGAGCCTTACCGATGACGTGCATGTCGCCGCCTGCCGGCAAGACCGCATCCCTGTACTGCGGCGGGCGAGCGGCGGCGGGACCATCCTACAGGGACCCGGATGTCTGTCCTATGCGTTCGTGCTTCCGATCTCGCTTCATCCCGATTTGAGAGACATCCGCCCGACCAATCGATTTATCTTACAGCGTACTGCCAAGGCCCTCCAGAAATGGCAGCCGGCCATCACCGTCCAAGGCATCAGCGATCTGGCCGTCGACGGCCTTAAGATTTCGGGAAATGCGCAGCGGAGGAAACGAACGGCGCTCCTCTTTCACGGCACGCTCCTCTACGGCATGCAGGCCGGCCTCATTGCCCGCTATGTGAAGCACCCCAAGCGGAAACCGGACTATCGCGGAGACCGGCGCCATGGCGCATTTCTCAGCAGGATCGATGCATCCCCACATGAGATGAAGCAGGCGATTGCGGATGCCTGGCACGCGCATGTCCGGTTGGAAACGTGGCCCCAAACCCGGATGTCGCGCGCCATGGTGAATGTCGTTGAGCGGAGTCATCCTCACGAAATGGAGCCGTCCACGACCTGAATAGCGAGCAGCCACAGAGGACGTGCTTCGCGAGGACACGAGGCGGCGTGAGATCATGGGACCCGTGCCTGGGGGAGATGAGCCTATGCGGGCATGGTTGATGGATTCCTATGATGGTGTTGAAAGCCTGCGGCTCGGCGAAGTGCCGGATCCTCAACCGGGCCGGGCTCAGGTGTTGCTGAGGATGAGGTATGCAGCCCTCAACCCCGCGGATGCGTTTTTGGCACAACGAATGTACCCGGCCCAGCCGGCGCTCCCACACATTCTCGGGCGTGACGGCGTGGGTGACGTGGTGACGCTGGGAGCCGGCGTGGATCATGTCCGGGAGGGCGAGACCGTCGGCATTCTGCGCTGCAATGTGGGAGTGGACGTATGGGGAACACTGGCTGAGAACGTCGTGGTTCCCGCGGACAGTGTGACCCGAATTCCTCCCAACTGGACTCTCGAAGAGATGGCCGGGGCCCCGTTGGTTTTTTTGACTGCCTGGCAGGCCTTGACGCAGTGGACCGATCCTCCGGCGCCTCCGCATGCGGGGTCTGTCCTCCTCGTGACCGGCGCGTCAGGCGGTGTCGGCGTGGCGTCAGTGCAGCTGGGGAAATCGATGCATCTCACCGTCGTGGCCTTATCCCGCAGTGCGGAGAAGCGTGCCCGGTTAAAGAAGCTCGGGGCTGATTTCGTGTTTGACCCAGTGGATAGAAACCTGGTCAAGTCCATGAAGGCGGCAATCGGTCCTAAGCGGGTGGACCTGGCTGTCGACAGCGTTGGAGGCGCGCTGTTTACACAGGCGATCGACCTGCTTGGATATGGCGGCCGAATCAGCGTGGTTGGCAGGAGCGGGGGGACGGTGCCGGAGTTCAACTCGGCAACCCTGTTGTTCCGCCGCATTCGGATAGGCGGAGTCTCGGTTGGAGACTACACGG
>CAYHNM010000110.1:0-5667 GCA_964357985.1 uncultured Nitrospira sp.
GATCGCCAACAAGAGCGTCGCACAGGCCAGAAGCAGTCGAGATGTTGCTGAGAGCGAGTGTGCTGCGGGTGCCAGGAGAACGATGCTCAGTATGGCGACAAGCGATCCTGCTCCAATTCCAGTCCAGCGCATCATCTGGTCGCGCCGCCGATAGACCTCTTCCTTGAAAATTGGATAGAGCCGCAGAACTGTTTCATGCCGCTCATCTTCTGTAATCATGTCAGGTGTGTGGTGAGCCAATCCGCAATAAGAGTCGTCATCCGGTTAAAATCCGCACTCTTCGTAAATTGGTGGTCGGCGCCTGGAAGGAGCACCATACGGTTGAGGCAGGTCAGCGCGGCGGCCAGCTGTCGACTTTGGTGTAAAGGGACACATTCGTCCTGATCCCCCTGGACGATCAGGGTCGGTGCAGTGATCGTCTTTGCAGGTTCGTAGGCAATCCGGTGAAGACAGTCTTCATAAAATGCGTAGCCGAGCCGGATACGTTCAGCCCCACCCATGATATTGGGGATGGTGTCGGTCGATTGCCACGCCGCCATCTCAGCGTCTCCGAGCGTCAGCCGCAGCTCCTCAGCAAAATCGACGACGGGACATTTTAAGGCTAGGCACGCCAGATCGTGACGCTGCGCCGCTGTTAAAATGGCGACCAGTCCTCCAAAGCTGGACCCCATCAGTCCCAGCCGTCTGAAACCTTTTTGCCGGACGAGATCCAGGGCTGCATGTGCTTGCGCCACAGCTGTCGTCGTGGTGAGCGCTTCAAACGGGCCGTCGCTGTCTCCTTGTCCGAAAAAATCAAAGGCGAAGGTGGCAATGCCCTGAGCATTGAGGAGCCGAGTCAGCGTTTTATTGGTGGTGCTGCGCTTCCCTGAGAGAAAGCCATGGCATAGGATGGCGATTCGATCTGTCTCGTTGGCGGGAGCGGACAGGACTGCGGCTACACGATGGCCCTGAGGGTCGGAAAACGAAAGCTCCTGTTCCATGGCGGAGGATTCTCGCAGAGTTGGTTATTCGATTCAGTGATGGGCAATTCGATTCAGGAGCCTACGGTCTGTTCCGGCTCGGTCCAGAGGACGGTGACTAGTTTGACGGAGAAGACAGTCAGGCCGGTCAGCAACAGCCCACATGAAGCCCACATGGCGCCTTGGATGTAGGGCGATGAAAGGGGCACATTCCAGGTGAGCGATGCGAGCAGGGCCAATCCCATCGTGCCCATGCTGAGGCTTGCCACTTGTACGGTTCTCCAACGATTGATAACGCTTGTCAGGTACTCGAGATAGGGGCCTCGTTTCTTCGGGCTCGGCGCACGGCGCACGGCCAGCGTCACCGGAACGAGGTGGGAGAGGGCACCCACGATCGTTTGCAGAATAAATCCGATCAGGGCCATGTGCGTGTACGCCACTAAGTGCAGCGACCCGAAGGGCATGATGGGCGTGGCCGCGATATTGTTGGCTGCCACGAGCACGCCGAGCACCAGCGTGAGCACCAGGAAAAACGTGGCGACCAGGAGGTGATCCGATGCGGCACTCCCTCGATGGCTCGACCGTCGCCAGGTGGTGAAGAGATTAAAGGCATAGAGTACGGCACTGAGGATCAGTACGCCTCCTCCGGCCATCTCGATCATCACCGAGGAATTCATGAATCCCGTGATCAGCACCGCTAACCCCAGCGGGAACAGCCACATGACGACCCGAGCGAGCCGTGGACTGGAAAGCGGCGCGTTCAAGACAGTCGGCAGCAGATTATGCATCGTGCCGATGATCGCCAGGGTGATAAAGCCAAGAATATTGAGATGAATGTGTGCGAGTCGAATGTAGCCGAACGATTGCTGTGTCCAAGCGAAGGCCATGGTTTCGCCGCAGGCCAATCCGCCGAAGAGCGCCAGCACCGCCAGAGCGTAATACCAGAGGTTCAGCGGAGGGGCATTGAGGCTCTGTTTGGCTTGCAGCCAGGTATCGCGTGCAATCCAGAGAAATGACGCGATGACGAAGAGCCCGCTGATGCCGATCACCGTGTAGTTGTGGAGTCCGAATCCCACGACCATTCCCAGCGCACTTCCGTTGATCGTCACAAACAGGAGCGGGTGCGACTCGCGTTGGGTGCGGCCGGTCAGGAGGAGCGGAGAGATGAAGATGAGCAACGCGCCCAGAATCATTTGCGCCACCCCACCCACGAGGGCCGCATGCACATGGGCATGGCGTATCCAATGGGGGAGCGGTGTGCCCCGAACCAGGCCGACCAGGATGGCGAGCCCGACGAGCGACGCAAGCACCAGCCACGAGAATCCGGTCAGAAGGAACGTGAGCGGCCGTCCAGGAAGTCGTGACATCGTCGGTCCTTACGTTTCGAGAAAGTAGAAGTGATTGGTCGGGCCGGTGCCGTGTCCGATGGCAAGACTATGACGGATCGTCTCCGTGAGATAGGTCTTTGCAGCCTGCACTGCGTCCGTCACCGCTTTGCCGCGCGCCAGTTGGGCGGCGAGCGCCGAGGCGAAGGTGCAGCCTGTGCCGTGTGTATGGGGCGTGTCGATGAACTCGCCTTTATAGATATTAAAGAACCGACCGTCATAGAGGAGATCGGTGGCGCGCTCAGTGAGCAGGTGGCCGCCCTTGATCAGCACGTATTGTGAGCCGAAGCCGTGAATAATCTTTGCCGCACGTCGCGCATCGGCCAGGTTGCTGATGGCGATGCCGGACAACTGTTGCGCCTCATGGATGTTGGGGGTCACGATGAGCGCGAGCGGAAAGAGCAGCTTCTTGAGGGCGTCGATGGCATCCGGCTTCAGGAGCGCGCGGCCGGATTTTGAGATCATCACCGGGTCAACGACCAGATTCGTGACTTTTTGTATGGCGAGCATTTTCGCCACGAGTTCAACGATCGCCGTGGAGGAGAGCATGCCGGTTTTGACGGCTGAGACCTCGAAGTCGTCGAAGACGGCGTCGAGCTGCGAGGCAATGATGGAGGTCGGCAGCTCGAACACATCGGTCACGTCTTCCGTGTTTTGCGCTGTGACGGCGGTAATCACCGACATCGCGAACACGCCGTTGGCCGACATGGATTTGAGATCCGCCTGAATCCCGGCGCCTCCGCCCGAGTCGGACCCGGCGATGGTGAGAACTTGCTTTAAGGTGCGTGCAGCCATGAGCGTTCCGATCCGTTAAGGGGTCATTGTGGCGGCTGGAGGCATCGACGTCTCAACCGTCAGGCCTTCGATTGTAAACGTCGCATCTCGGCGCGGCGATTTTTCATGAAAGGAGAACATGAACTGTGAGGCCGCTGGTGAGTAGGCCGGCGCGGTAAACGTCAGCACCGCTCGATCCTTCTCCCGCGGCGAGAGTTCCACCCCTCTGGTACAGAGCCCATCGCGATTGCCTTCGACACTTTGTGTCCACTGCCCTCCCTGGTCGTCCTTCAAGACGGTATTTTGTAGGAGGCAGAGCAGTTTTACATCGCGTGGCGACCGGTTTTCAATCGTCAGATCCATGCGTATCTGATTGTCCTGGCGGTTGAGTGTCCGCACGACCAATTCATAGAATTCGTTTCGATGGAAGCCCAATCCCTCCGGCGTGGTTGGACCTTTGGGGGGCTCGACTTTCACGGGTGGGGGCGTATTGGCCTCCTTGACCATCTCGCCCAGTGGGCCGGCTTTCGGGATCATGCCCCGAGCGGCGCCGATAGCCTGCGCATTCGACGGGTTGATGAGCTTCACGGTGACCAGGATCCCCTCTGGGGCATCGAGGTATGACCCCATGACGAAGACGTCAGTTCGGATGGCCTTCGCTGCTCCCTTCAGGGCCTTGGGGGAAGCCGCATCGATCTGGGTGATATGTCGCTTCTTGAGCGTGGAGCTGACCAGTTTGTGTTCCACGACCTTCAACTCGCCTGCCACCAATAGCTGCGTGCCAAGTTCCTCCGCCAGGAACTGTCCGATCGGCGTCACGACTCCCTTAGCATCGGTGAAGTCGATAATGGCCAGCCGTTCCTTCTTGGCTTTCACGGATTCGGCGATGACCCCTTCAGCCAGAGTTTTAAGGCTTTCTTCATAGCCTCCGGCAGCCAAGACGTGGCCGTAAAGCAGCGTGCTGAGAAGGAGACCTGATATGAGGAGAAGCTGTCTGATCATGAGCGTGGGCCATTATACTCAGGTTTGGCAGGGAGTCCAGACAGAGGTTGTCAGGTTGTTGAATAGCGCCGCCAAAGAAATTTTATGAGAGCTGCTAATTGGTATTAAACGACAGCCTCCCCGATGGGACAGTTGGAAGTGGCTGGCATCGGTTGAAGCGTGATGCGCGAAATATCGTGAAGGCCGTTCCTTTATTACCCAGGGATCGCCATGGTTTCAAAGCTGACAAGCGGCATGTCCGTTCCCACGGGGACGAAGTTCAACTTTTCGAAACCGATGACCTGGCCCTTGCGATCCTTCATCAGAGCAACATCGTTGCCGGTTTCTTCGCACAAGTGTTCCTGATCTGGGTCTCCGAACCACACCGTCAGCGTGTTGCCGACCGGGTCGAAAAACTGTTTTATTTTCATTTCCATATCTCGTGCAACATCTCTGAATATGTTGGCGCGTAGTTGCCTCAGCGTATACCGCCCGTTACTTTTTTCACGCCTACTCTGTCTGCTTGTCCGTCGGGCGACAGTAATAAGTGAGCTGAGTGCGTCGTGACGGCTTTCTTCGAGGGAAACGCTCTCGCAACTTCGGGTGTGAGCAAGACCAGGTTCGTCCCGCGGCGATACTCCTTCAGGTACTTCCCACGCACTCCTGCGCCCAATGAGGATCGAGAATATTCAGCTCGGAGCTTGCCCTCATTACCCTTCCGAATACATCACCTTTTTTCTTCTGGTCATCAAATGCGGGGTTCCAAACCGATACGAGTGTGAGAATCGGCAGAGATTCAGCCAAATGAAGCTACTGCGACCGGACGTTGATGGGCGACACGCTTGCGTTGAAGCTTGATGCGTTCAATCTCGTGCAGCGCGTCAGCCGTCAGATAACTTTCCCCGCAACTTGAGCAGGTCACAACCGGCACATTTTCGATCACAAGGAGTTTTCGGCCCTTGCCGTAGCTCCGAGTAACTTTCCGAACCAGCGCATCCTTGCTTCCACAGATATCGCAGATCATAAAGTCCCTCGCATCATTCTTGTGGATTGTAGACCGTAATAATCGCAAGCTTTCCTGTCGGGCTGATTTTGACCAGTAGCTCAATGGGGTCTCCCGAGACGGTTTTCCCTCGAACGCGATACTTTGACTCATCGCTGGTCGAATCTCTTTGCCGTTCTAGGATACGCCCAGTCAGAATGCCTCGTTCGATATCATGAATGGTGAAGTCATCCTCGGTCATCTCCTCTTCGGCATGAACCGTTAGCACATACGCGCGTGCCCTGATCTTGTCTCGAAAACGTTTCAGAAACCGTTCATGCACAGGCAGTCACTCGCCAGGACACAACGCGATTATCGCAATATTGAAACAAGTGTACTCTCAGAGACGGGATGAAATCCATGCACGAGAAGATCCTTACCAACCCCGGCATAGCCCGCAACCCAGCATTCAACCAAGTAGGCAAGCCTCAGCAGGGCAATCAACATACCCAGTCCACCAAGATTTAGCCAAACATGTTTGCGTGTCATTTGGCGGGATTTCTGACGGAGAAATCAACTTTCTGAA
>CAYHNM010000111.1:0-5665 GCA_964357985.1 uncultured Nitrospira sp.
TCACTCCATAGAACCCGAGAGTCTGGCCGGTGTCTTCTTCGGGCGTTTTCAGATCAAGATGTTGGGCCACATCAAACAGCCCACCGACCCCCGCCGTGGAGTTGACCAGAAATCGGCCAACCTCAATTCCCGCACCCTTCGCCTTCCCCTGAAAAATATTATTGAAGAATCGTGGCGGAAACCGAAGGTTGTAGAAAAAGTTACTGATCCCGATCTGGACCGGATTCGGCATCACAAAGTTGTAGCCCTGCGCCACCGGCTTCAAGACCCAGCGATCGACCTGTCGATTGAATTCGAAGACTTTCGTATTGAGGGGCTCCCACGGATCGTATTCCTCGAGGCCTTCTTCGCCGGACTTCGCGAAGGGATCGAAGGGATCATCGGACGGCTTCTCCGTGGCATCAGAGGCCGGCTTCGAGGTCCCCGATGCATCAGCAAGCAGCACCGGCAGCGTGGGAGGTTCGAGCATAGCGGTCGGCGCGGCGGGCGAGCCGGTCCGGCCAGCACAGCCTGAAAGCCACAGCAACGCCATCACCATGAGAACGCCAAATCGCATAGCTCTCTGATCGACCGTTACGTCTTCTCTCTTGATCGTCATTCCGTCAGGCCTCGTTTCAACCGCCCCGGGCTTGGACAAGCGCGCGAGGCCCGGCGCACTGTACCAAATATGGGGGCCAATCACCAAATGCATATTTCAGGGACGCACTCGCTGTTCAGCTAGGCAGAAATAGCGCTTCGAATAAAATCCGAGAACTGGCGAAAATACGCTCTCCCGCCGACTTGGTAGGTGTTGTTGTGATCCGCCCCGGCTATCGCATACCACCATTTCGGCGGCTTGGCGGCATCAAACACCTGGCGGCCGAACTCGATCGGGATAATATCGTCCCGATCGCCGTGGATCACAAGCATGGGGAGGGACAGCTGCGGAAGGCGATCGATGAGTTTGAACTCCGCCCCGAGCAGCCAATGCACCGGCATTCCGCCGTAGTGATGCTGCGCGACCGCCGCAATCGACGGAAACGGCGACTCCAGAATAAGACCTGCCGCAGGCTTCTGCGAGACAAGATCGGTCGCGACGGCAGCGCCCAACGACCGACCGAAGACGACAATCCGCTCTGATCGAATCTGACGCACCCGCGTAAGATAGTCATAGGCGCCGATCGCGTCTTGATAGAGACCGTCTTCTGACGGCTTGCCCTGGCTCCGGCCATACCCGCGATAGTCGAAGATAAAAATCGACAATCCCAGCCGATAGAGCTCGCGAAGGTTGTCAAGACGATGGATCACGCTCCCGGCGTTGCCATGACACCACAGCAACACTCCGGCATCGGCGCGCGCTTCCACATACCAGCCGAAGAGTCTGGTACCGTCAGCCGACTGAAACCACACATCTTCCAGTGGAAGGCCGCTCGCGCCTCTCCAGTCGCGATCTTCCCATGGTTCAGGATGGTAGACAAAGAATTGGTCGAGGATGTTGATAGGGACCTCGATGGAACGATGTTCGTTCTGTAGCTAAAACGACCAGCCGATGCCGCCCGACACGATATGGGTCTGAAAATCGAGCTTCACCTTGGAGTTGCCGGCCCCTTCACTATCAAAACTATACTTCGTTCCAAAGTATTTGTACTCGCCGAACACAAACAGTCGCTTTGTCACGAACGTTTTGATGCCGCCCAAGAACTGATAGGCGAAGGCCATATCGCCAGAAGTTCCCGTGAATGCCAGATTGCCGTGTTGAATCGACGCATCATAGAGCACTCCCATTGAGGTGCCTCCGCCGACCCCGATATACGGCTGAACCATCTCGCCCGGATACCGCAGCATGACGTTGTACATCGTATTCACGGCGATCAGGCTCCCTTGCGCCTGAGTAGTCCCCGATCCGGACGTGATGCGCGGAGCCCGCGCGCTGCCCCCAAGACCGAACGCTTCAATTTCTCCGCCAAGAATCTTGTTGGTAAACCACGGATAGGCTTCGAACTTTATGCCGGCTCCGAAGGTGCCGCGGATATCGGTCCGCGGGACACGTGCCCCGCCAACAGTGAGATTGTTGTCCTGCCTGAAAAATCCCATCGCATGGCCGCTCAGATAGAGATCGACCTTACTTTCAATCTTTCTGGGTGGAACAGGATCTCCGGTCTCCTGGGCAAACCCTACCCCGAATCCGGCAGTGAGAGTCCAAGTGATGAGGAGGATGCGGACCAGCAGACTCATCATGAGCGCTGATTATTCATTGTGCTTCATCATGGGAGACAGAGCGGCTTCAAGCATGAAGCACCTGCCCAGTTCGGACTATGTGCGACGGGCAAATGGGAGCAACGCTCTCATCTGAACGTTACTCCCCATATTAGGAATACTGTTCCTGCGGGCGGCAAGAAGTACCATGCGTCTGAAACCCGGTCAAGTCGTGAAAAGCCTGCGCCCTTGTCAGCGAGGCTGGAACATTATGTGCCCCACAACTAGCCATGGCTGAACCGCTTGGGTATACTCCGCGCCGACACTTCTGTAACTGAAGGAGTTCTCTCTTGGGTCACTCAATTGCCGGTGAATCAGCTCAAACACTCGTCGCCTGTGATGTACTGGTGGTTGGCGGCGGACCGGCCGGTTCCACGATCTCCTCTCTGTTGGCCGAACAGGGCTGGAACGTGCACATGCTCGAAAAAGACCCCCACCCGCGCTTCCACATCGGGGAGTCGCTCTTGCCCCAATCACTCCCCATCTTGAAACAATTGGGGGTGCTAGCAGAAGTCGAGAAGATCGGCATTATCAAGTACGGCGCCGAGATGGTCTCCCATCGTTACGGCCGATCACAGATGTTCTACTTTTCCAAAGCATTCGATGAATCCCAACCCTACGCGTTCGAAGTGAAGCGGTCCGAGTTCGATGCCATTCTCTTGAAGAGTGCGGTCAGCAAAGGCGTGACGGTCCACGAAGGAGTCAAAGCCCAGCGCGTCGAGTTCCGCCCCGGCCAGAGTTCCCTTGTCCACACGGAAGATCGCGAAGGACGTCTGCGAACCTGGGACACGAAATTTGTCGTCGACGCCAGCGGCCGCGACACCTTTCTCTCGAACCAGCTCGGCGGCAAACGCCGAAGCCAGCAACACAGCAGCGCGGCAATCTTCGGCCACTTCGAAGGGGTGGGACGGCTTCCCGGCAAGGACGAAGGCAATATCACCGCCGGCTGGTTGAATGACGGCTGGTGTTGGCTGATTCCTTTCAAGGATGGCACCACCAGCGTCGGAGTCGTCTGTCATCCGGACTACATTAAATCGAGGACCGTCTCCCTCGATCAATTCTTGCTGGACACGCTACGCCAATCTCCTCCGATTGCTCAACGCATGGAGCGAGCTAAACTTCTGACTCAAACCTATGCCGCCGCGAATTTTTCCTATCGACGCGACACCATGTCGGGCGACGGCTATCTGATGGTCGGCGACGCGTTTGCCTTCATCGACCCGGTCTTCTCCAGCGGGGTTCATCTGGCCCTCAATAGCGGTACCAGGGGAGCCAAAGTCGTCGACGCCTATCTTCGGAAGTCGCCTGAATATGCCGGGCACCTTCAGGAATTCGAGCGCATGGTCCGCCGGGGCATCAAAACCTTTTCCTGGTTTATCCATCGATTCAACCAGCCGGCTTTTCAATCGCTGTTTGTCTCAACCAATCGGCCTCCGAAAATCGAACGGGCGGTGCTGTCCTTGTTGGCTGGGGATGTCTTCGCCCAATCACAAGCGCGCATCCCCCTTTTCCTGTTTAAAGTTGTGTACTACATCGTTTTCGTATTGAATTGGAAAGAAAATTGGGCCGTCGCCCGCCGCCGCAAGCAGGGCACAAGAACGACCGTCACCGAAGTCAAAGATTACGCGGTCAATCAAGCGAACGCGCCGAATTAGCCAATCGGGACGCCGACATGAGACAGCGCCACACCCTGCGAATACATCGATCGAACCAACGGGTGCTCGAAGCCGCCGGCCACCTGCGGGTGGACTATGTCGAGGCTTCCGACCTCTCTCATTGGCTGACCACCTCCGCCGACACTCCCCTCGCCATCGTATCGTTTGGGGCGCCGGTTTTACCCGCAGTCTCCTGCCCGGTCATCACGCTGGACCTTCCACAATTGGACGGCCGCTCACTTCTGGAAGTGTGGACCAGCGACCACCCGGTTACCGTTCACCGGACGAACGAGTTCTCCGCCGCCACGAGCGGCGAGATCCTGGCGGGCACGCTTCAACTAGAAGAACCCGGCGCGGGACTGCAGGCAACGACAGAGCAGGCGTATCGACGCCTCCTCCGTCACGTCCAGGAACTAGGCTATCCATATCTCTGGCGCGTCTGGAATTTCTTTCCCGGCATCAACGAAGACGAGCACGGGCTCGAACGCTATCGCCAGTTTTGCGTCGGACGCTATCAGGCGCTAGCCGGGACGCTTCAAGACTTCCCCGGGTCACTTCCGGCCGGAACAGCCGTCGGGACGCGGTCAGGTCCTCTCCAGCTCTATGTGCTTGCGGGAACTCATCCGGCCATTCACCTGGGCAATCCCAGGCAGGTCCATGCCTATGAATACCCGGAACATTACGGCCCCCGCAGCCCGTCGTTTGCGCGCGCCACGCTCCTCCAGTCGGATCTCCATACACAACTGTTCATCTCCGGCACTGCCAGCGTAGTGGGACACGAGAGCCGCCACATGGGCCTCCCTGAACCCCAGACGCTGGAAACCGTCGACAACCTGCGCGCCTTGATTGCCCATGCCGACGAACTATCGGGAGCAACGCACAGCCATCAGTCATCACGCGGTCGGTATAAGGTATACGTCCGTCAGCCCGATCATCTCGAAGCCATCCAACAGGCCCTCAGCATTCCCCTGTTTGCGTCGAGCCAGATCGTCTATCTCCAGGGGGATCTCTGCCGCAGGGAACTGCTGGTTGAAATCGAAGGGGTGGTCACCACAGACTGAGCCACGCCATGTCTCCATACCAATCTTCACAGCCCGACACCCGAGCACTCACCACATCCCGGGCGGGTCTGTAATGGGCTGGACGGAACCATCCCGACGAGCCGACCTGCCGATCAACGGACAGGGGACCGGACGGACCGCAAAACCAGGCAAGCAGTTTTACTTCACCATCGATTGCGACTGGGTCCCCGGTTCGCATGTCGGGTTGGCGGCACTCCTGGACTGTTGCGATCGCTTCCGCATCAAAGCGACGATCTTCTTTGCCGGCCGATTTGCCGAAGCCTATCCGGACCTCGTCCGCGAATGCCTCCAGCGCGGGCACCAGCTCGGCACCCACGGGTGGGCGCACGGGGGGCTGGAGGAAGATGAGGACTTCCGTATCGCGTCCTATGAGCAGCAACGGCAATGGATCCGGCGGGCAACGGATGCCGTGGAGAAGGCCTCCGGCGTCAGGCCGGTCGTGTTCCGGGCGCCGAATCTGTGGATCGGCGAAACCACGCTCCGGGTCCTCGAGGAAGAAGGCTATCACTACGACTCTTCCGTTCCAGCCAGGCGATTCGACATGGGACTCGGCCGTGTCCACTATCTCAAATATTTCAGAGCTCCCCGGGACCCTTACCGCCCGTCACGCAGCAATCTGAATCACCTCGGCGACAGCAGCATCGTGGAAGTGCCGCCATCGTCTTGTCTGTTTCCGATCAATCTGGCCACCCT
>CAYHNM010000112.1:0-3482 GCA_964357985.1 uncultured Nitrospira sp.
GGTCCGCTGGCGCCGATGTTGGCGCCGCTTCGAGGCGATGCCCCGACGTCTCCTCCCTGTGAGCCGCCCGATCCGATATCCGTTCCGGATCTGGGAGTTTTCCCGATGCTTGTGCCGGCGGTTGAGCCGGCTCCGATGCCAGCCCCTGTTTTCGGGCCTGTCGGCAGGGAGCGGACCTGGAAGTCTTTCTGGATGGAATCTTCCAACTCTTGAATCCGGCGCGATTCCTTTGCCGCTGATTCATAGTCGAGTTGGCCGAGTTGGTTTCGTGCATTGCCGATCGATTCCAGCTTGGTGTGCAATCGCTTCAGGTCTGCGCGTGCTTTGGCGACAGGTGGAAGAAGTTCTGCGATAGTCCATCCCCTGAGTTTCATATGTTCGCTGAAGAGGCCGGATTGGGCCATGGTGAGCAACTCATTGACGTCATTGCCGAGTTCTTCAACTGATTGGAGTTCTGCCAGGTCGGTCCGACAACACTCAAGAAACTGGTTGTACTTTTGGAGGAAGGTCGTGACCTCCTGCTGCAGATTGTCGATCTTCAGCTGGCGTGTCGACTCTTGAGGCGGGCGGCCGCCTAACGCAGATGGATCTTTCTTTTCCACCAGGGGAACGCAGCCGGCAGTACCTTTTGACGCTCTCAACTGTTGGTCGGCAGAGCTGTGTTCGCAAAACTCAAGAAGCGGCGCCGCGTCGGCAGGAGGGGCCGGGGTAAGGGAAGCTGCGAGAAAAAGCAGTGTAAGGATGCTGATTAGGAAGTTGTTGCGGGTGGTAAGGATCATAAGATGATTTTCACCTCAAGATCCGACAAAGTCAATGAATCTGCGCCAGTAGGATGCTCCATCCCCTGATCCATTATGCGGTTGTGCCAGAACGCGGTTTGCGAATCTGTGGCAAGGAATCTCTTGGATTAGGGGGCAAGGCTCTTCGGGCCTCTGAAGAATAAATATATTGGGGTGTGCCCCTCGATGATTCCCCCTTCAAAGTGACCGTCCTCTCTGAAAAATCGAGCGAATTCCCACGCACGCTCTCAATCATCTAAGTCCATGAATTTGCTATTGACAAGGAGTTCAACGGGAGTATACTCGGCCAGTAAGTGGGGGAAAGTGGATACAAGTGGTGGGATAAGTTTATCGAATAACTCAAGGCATGCTCCTGTTTTTATTGATGAAATAACAGCTTGGCTTATTAGAGACCGAGCTAAGACTTTTGTCGATGGAACGGTGGGATATGGTGGGCATAGTGAGCGGTTGCTTGAACGGGCTGGAGATGATGCTGTCCTTGTCGGGATCGACCGGGATGAGGAAGCGCTGTCTTATAGCCGGGCTCGCCTTGCAAGATTTGGCAATCGGGCAATTCTGCTCAAAGGAGACTTTGTTGACGTGAAGCAGTTGTTGCGGAATGTCGATATCCCGTGGGTGGACGGCGCTCTGTTCGATCTTGGCGTGTCCTCGCCTCAGTTGGACGATGCGAATCGAGGATTCAGTTTTCAGGAAGATGGGCCACTCGATATGCGCATGGATCAATCGACAGGGACGACCGCGGGCCGGTTGGTGAATGAGTTGCCTGAGTCCGAATTGGCCGATCTTATTTTTCAGTATGGCGAGGAGCGATTTTCCAGACGTATCGCGCGTGCGGTTGTCCGCGCGCGCGAACGGAAAGCGCTGGCCTCGACGCAAGAGCTGACGGCGGTGATTAAAGATTCGGTTCCCGCTGCGTACCGGCACGGACGTATCCACTGTGCGACGAGGACCTTTCAGGCCCTTCGTATCGCCGTCAATCGCGAGCTGGATGTGCTGGAGCCGGCGATTCGCGATGCCGTTGATATGTTGCAGCCCGGTGGCCGTATCGCGGTCATTTCGTTTCACTCGCTTGAAGATCGAATTGTGAAGCATACGTTTCGTGCCTTGTCGGAGCGGCCTCATCAAAAAGTGGTGGTGTTGACCAAGAAGCCGCAAGTCCCGTCCGAAGCAGAGTGCCAGGCAAATCCGCGTGCGCGAAGCGCCAAGTTACGGGTTGCTGAGCGCCTGTCAAAGGAGTCTGCCCAATGAAAATGCTGGCAGTGACGGCCGGGCTGTGTCTCGTGTTCGTCTTTGTGTGGGAGCGGGTGGATATGGTGCGCCTGGGGTACCAGGTTGAGCGACTGAAGCATGAGAAGGTGGTGTTGGAGCGCGAGCGCGATGAATTGAAAGTCAAGTTCTCGGCGCTGAGTTCGCCCGATCGTATCGCCAAAGTCGCTACGGAAAAGTTCGGCATGAGTTTGCCGCAGCCCGGCCAGGTGGTGATGGTTCAATCGAAGCCGAAGGACTCGCCTGCATCCGCCGGAGAGCTGCGGATTGCCAGGAACGATGTGTTGAGCGGGAGGCGATAGTGGCTGGTTCACCGTCACGGGGCCGACGGTATGTGTTGCTGCTGGTGATGCTCTGCGGATTTGCGGTGGTGCTGTTCCGGTTGGTGAACTTGCAAGTGCTTCAGGCCGCTGAGCTCACGGCCAAGGCCGACCGTCAACATCAGAAGACCGTGTCTCTTGAGGGAGCTCGAGGGACCATTGTGGATCGTCACGGCAAAGTGCTCGCCATGAATATGGAAGTGCCCTCCGTGTTCGGCATTCCTACTGCGCTCGAAAGTCCTGCCAAGACGGCCCGGTCTCTCTCGCCGGTGCTGCATATTCGAACCGACGAATTGGAGAAGAAGCTGCGCCAGGATCGCAGTTTCGTGTGGTTGGCTAGGAAGCTGGATCCTGAACAGGGGCACCGTCTCGAGCACATGCCGATGGAAGGAATCGGGCTGGTGATGGAGGGCCGACGATTCTATCCCAAGGGTCCGCTCCTGGCTCATGTGTTGGGATTTGCCGGGATGGATGGAGAAGGGCTTGAGGGGATTGAGCGGCGGTATGAGTCGCAACTCCATGGCGAGAAGCGAGTCGTGATTCTGCAGCGCGATGCCATGGGCCGGACGGTATTCCCGAAAGGGCAAGCTGAGCAAGCCCCCGCCGCCGGCCATAGTTTGGTCATCACGATCGATGAAGTCATTCAGTACATCGCTGAAAAAGAATTGGAGGAAGCGGTCACCAAGGCGCATGCCAAATCAGGTACCGTCATCGTGCTCGACCCTCAGACCGGCGCTGTGCTCGCGCTGGCGATTAGCCCCCGTTTCGATCCGAATGCCGTGGCTGCTCTCACGGCGGATCGCTGGAGAAATCGGGCGTTGACTGATGCCTACGAGCCTGGTTCGACGATGAAGGCGCTCGTGGCGGCTGCGGCGTTGGAAGAGAAAGTGATGAAGCCGAGCACGATGCTGTATGGCGAAAATGGGCGGATGACGATCGCGAATACGGTCATCCATGACCATGAAAAGCTCGGGTGGATGACGTTTGCGCAGGTGATTCAGAAGTCGAGCAACATCGGCGCAGCCAAGACCGGGATGGCGCTGGGCGATCAGCGTCTCTACCGGTATCTGCAGGCATTCGGGTTCGGGCAGAAGAC
>CAYHNM010000112.1:3582-5657 GCA_964357985.1 uncultured Nitrospira sp.
TGGGCGATCAGCGTCTCTACCGGTATCTGCAGGCATTCGGGTTCGGGCAGAAGACTGAGATCGATCTCCCCGGGGAGGCCGGCGGTCTGGTCAAGCATCCCAGAGAATGGGGGCGCCGGTCATTGGCGTCAATTTCGATGGGACAGGAAATCGGAGTCACGCCGATTCAGATGGTGTCCGCCGTGGCGGCCTTGGCGAATGGCGGGGTGTTGATGAAGCCCTACGTGGTTTCAGAAGTACGTGATGCGCAGGGGAAAACTCTTCGTCAGATTTTGCCGCAAGTTAAACGCCGCGTGGTGTCGCCGGAAACGGCGCGAACGGTGACGTCGATTCTTGAAGGCGTGGTGACCGATGGGACCGGAACCAAGGCCGCGATACCGGGATTCAGAGTGGCCGGGAAGACGGGTACGGCACAGAAGATCGATCCGCGTACCGGCGCCTATTCGTCGACATTGTTCGTCGGATCCTTTGTCGGATTCGTTCCTGCCGACAATCCCCGGTTGGCGATGATCGTGGTAATCGACGAACCGCAGGGGGAATCCTGGGGTGGGACCGTGGCCGCGCCCGTTTTTCGACGCGTAGGCGAGCAGGTACTGAATTATCTCGGAGTCTCGTCGGACGAGCCGGTCAAGCTGGCCATGGCGTCAAACCGTCGGTAGGTCGAGTAACAGGATGATGACCTTCGAACAGTTGGCACAGTCATTACGCGGGCAAGTGGATACTCTTGAGCAGACAGGGAATTTTCAGGTGCCACTGACAGCCATCACGGATGATTCAAGAGCGGTTCAGGCGGGAAGTCTGTTCGTTGCTGTGAAGGGCGAGCAGGTCGATGGCCACCGCTATATCTCCTCTGCCCTCACGTCCGGGGCGGCGGCCGTGGTTATGCAAGAGACGGTTGTCGGGATCGATCGTCCGTACTTGCGGGTTGCGGATTCGCGCAAAGCGCTGGGGCATTTGGGAAGCCGGTTTTACGGCGATCCATCCGGACGGCTGCGGATGATCGGCATCACCGGCACGAACGGGAAAACCACGACATCGTATGTCTGCAAGGCCTTACTGGAAGGGGTCGGGGGACGGGTCGGTTTGATCGGAACTGTTGCCTATCAAATCGGAAACGAGATTATTCCAGCCTCCCATACCACACCCGGCGCGCTGGAGTTGCAGCAACTCTTGAAGCGGATGGCCGACGGCGGATGCTCGGCGGCGGTGATGGAAGTGTCGTCTCATGCGCTTGCGCAAGATCGGGTGAGCGGTTGTGAGTATGACGTGGCCGTGTTTTCGAATCTAACCCAGGACCATCTCGATTTTCATAAGACGATGGAAGAGTATTTCCAGGCTAAGCTCAGGCTTTTTACGGGACTGACCGGGACCAAGAAACCGAACAAGCGGGCCATCGTTAATGTGGACGATCCTAGTGGCGCCCGCATCGCGTCCTTATGCGCGGTTCCGGTGTGGACCTATGGCATCACGGGGAAGGCCGATCTTCGAGCGGAGCAAGTGCAGCTCTCTCTCAACGGCACCACGTTTATGGCGGCAACGCCCGCCGGGACCTTTCCGGTCGAGAGCCATCTGGTCGGGGAGCACAACGTCTACAACATGCTGGCGGCGATCGGTGTGGCCTTGCACGAAGGAGCCACGATCGACCAAGTGCGGCAGGCCGTGACCCGTGTCACCAATGTGCCTGGTCGATTCGAGCGTGTCATGGCCGGACAACCGTTCACCGTCGTGGTGGATTATGCCCACACGGAAGACGCGCTGGTCCGGTTGCTGACGGCGGCGCAGGCATTGAAAGCAGGCCGGATCATCACGGTCTTTGGATGCGGGGGGGATCGCGATCGCGGGAAGCGACCCAAGATGGGCCGCGCTGCCGTCCAGCAGAGCGATGTGGTCATTCTCACCTCGGACAATCCGCGCACGGAAAATCCCCTGGCGATTCTCGATGAAGTGGAAGTCGGTGTGCGGGAAGCGCTGCAACAGCGGTTGCACGTGACCTATCAGAAGGTGGCTGACCGGCGTGAAGCGAACGGTGTGGGGCATCTTCCATGCGCTCTCGGGCATGGCCGAGGGCAACGGGA
>CAYHNM010000113.1:0-3974 GCA_964357985.1 uncultured Nitrospira sp.
CTCAGCCATGATCTGCTCGAAGGGTGCTACGCGCGAGCGGGACTCCTGAGCGATGTGCACCTCTACGAAGAATATCCCTCTTGCTACAGCCTGGACGTGAGCCGGCGATATCGCTGGATCCGCGGAGACTGGCAGCTCGCAGGATGGCTGCTGCCGCGCGTTCCAGGCCCTGACGCACAGCGCCTCAAGAATCCGCTCTCCGGACTCTCCCGATGGAAGCTCTTCGACAACCTTCGACGGAGCCTCGTGCCTTCCGCCTTGACCCTCCTCTTGCTGCTGGGCTGGACCGTCTTATCCCCGATCTGGCTATGGACCCTATCGGTGATCGGAATCATCCTGGTCCCCCCATTACTTGCCATTATCCTCAACATGCTTCAGAAGCCGGAGGACGTGTTACCGGAGCAGCATGCCGCCGTCGCGATCCGTGCGGCCGGCCAGCACGTGATTCAGACGGTATTGACGGTCACGTTCCTTCCCTACGAGGCGTTCTACAGTGTGGAGGCCATTGTGCGCACGATCTGGCGGATGGCGGCCACGCATACCCGACTGCTCGAATGGAATCCATCGAGCAATCAAGACCTCGATCGGCGTACAGACCTCGTCGCCTACAGTCGGATGATGTGGATCGGGCCCGTTCTTGCCGCGGCCTCGGCGATGTATCTGTCGCTGGCGGAGACCGCTTCGTTGGATGTGGCTGTCCCTATTCTGGGGCTCTGGCTTGCCTCCCCCGCTGTCGCGTGGTGGATCAGCCAACCGATCACTCGCCCCGAAGTGCATCTGACGACCGACCAGACAATCTTTCTCCGGAAGCTGGCCCGAAAGACCTGGGCGTTCTTCGAGAAATTCGTCGGAGCGGACGATCATTGGCTGCCGCCGGATAATTTTCAGGAGCACCCGGTCGCCGTCATCGCCCATCGCACGTCGCCGACCAATATGGGACTCGCGCTGCTCGCCAACTTATCCGCTTACGACTTCGGCTATATCTCGGCAGGACAACTCATCGAACGCACGACGAATGCGCTGCGCACGATGGGAGGCTTAGAGCGGCATCGAAGCCACTTCTACAATTGGTACGACACGCAGACGCTGAAACCCCTGCTGCCGACCTATGTGTCGACGGTGGATAGCGGAAACCTTGCCGGCCACCTGCTGACATTGCGGCCGGGCCTGCTCGCACTCCCCGATCAGAAGATCCTGGGACCGCGATTCCTTGACGGACTCAGCGACACCCTCGGAACTCTCAAGGATACGGCCGGAGAACCGGCTCAGGCCCTCCTGGCCAAATTCCAGAGGCATCTGGAGGCGGCCGTTGAATCCAAACCGACCACGCTCACGGCGGCCCGGCTCTGCCTTGACCGGCTGACGACCGCCGCAGAAGAGATACTCGCATCCTTGAAGGGCGCCCCTGAAAGCCGCGCAACCTGGTGGGCTCACGCGCTCAACCGGCAATGCCGGGACGTCCTCGACGACCTCATGTTTCTCGCCCCCTGGGCCCTGCTGTCGGCTTCACAGAATCGGCTCAGTGAATGTGGCGATATCGATGTGATCCCGACGTTGCGTGAATTGGCGCGACTTGACCTGTCCTGCCTGCAAGCCATTGAGCATCGTATGGGCCCGGAGGCGATGCACGAGGAGCGCACCTGGGTCAGTAACCTTCAAGGGCTCATCGCGAAGGCCAGCCAGCGCGCCAGAGAGAGAATCGCGACGCTCGAAGAGCTAGCCCGTCAGGCCAGTCACTTCGCCGCCGTAGAATATGATTTCCTGTTTGACAAGAGCTGTCATCTGCTGACGATCGGCTACAACGTCGGCGACCGCCGACGGGACACGAGTTACTACGACCTGCTGGCTTCGGAAGCCAGATTATGCAGCTTCGTGGCCATTGCACAGGGGCAACTGCCACAAGAAAGCTGGTTTGCGCTCGGGCGGCTCCTCACGACCGCCGGTGGGGGACCGGTCCTCATCTCATGGAGCGGATCGATGTTCGAATACCTCATGCCACTGTTGGTCATGCCGACGTACGACAACACCCTGCTCGACCAGACCTGCAAGGCAGCGGTGGAGCGGCAGATCGCCTACGGAAAACAGCGCGGCGTCCCGTGGGGGATTTCGGAATCCGGCTACAACACGATCGACGTGCATCTGAACTACCAATATCGGGCATTCGGCGTGCCCGGGCTGGGACTGAAACGCGGGCTTGCCGACGATGTCGTGATTGCGCCCTATGCCACGGCGCTCGCGTTGATGGTGGCGCCGGAAGACGCCTGCGTGAATTTGCAGCGACTCGCCGAAGAAGGCGCCGAGGGACAGTTCGGATTCTATGAAGCCATCGACTACACGCCTTCCCGTCTCCCACGCGGCCAATCGAGCGCGGTGATTCGGTCCTACATGGCCCATCACGAGGGCATGAGCTTGCTCGCCCTGGCCTACCTGCTCCTCGACCGTCCCATGCAAAAACGATTCGATTCAGATCCGTTGTTCCAGGCAACCACGCTGCTGCTCCAGGAACGGATTCCGAAGGCGACAGCATTTTATTCGCATACCGCCGAGCTCTCCGACATACGGACGACCTCGGGGGACGCAGAAGTACCGGTGCGCCGATTCACCAGCCCGAACACCGCGATTCCTGAAGTGCATTTATTGTCGAACGGTCGCTACCACGTCATGATCACGAACGCGGGGGGTGGATACAGTCGCTGGAAGGATCTCGCCGTCACACGCTGGCGCGAAGACAGCACCCGCGACAACTGGGGCACATTCTGTTACCTCCGCGACGTGGAGAGCGGAGCCTTCTGGTCCACGGCCTATCAGCCGACGCTTCAATCACCGGCGAGCTATGAAGTCATCTTTTCAGAGGGACGGGCTGAGTTTCGCCGACGGGACCACGATATCGAGACCTACAGCGAGATCGTGGTATCGCCGGAAGACGATATCGAACTGCGTCGAACCCGCATCACCAATGACTCGCAGACCCGCCGCACGATCGAGATCACGAGTTACGCGGAAGTCGTCCTCGCATCGTCGGCCTCGGACGCGCTGCATCCCGCGTTCAGCAACCTCTTCGTGCAAACTGAAATCATTCGCGAACGGCACGCGATCCTCTGTACGCGCCGGCCCCGCTCCGTCGACGAGCACGCGCCATGGATGTGCCACCTCATGGCCGTGCATGGAGCACCCACCGGAGCCATGTCGTACGAGACGGACCGCCTGCACTTCATCGGCCGCGGTCGCACCGCCGCCGATCCACAGGCGCTACGCGGCTCCGGCGGACAATCAGAGGGGCACCGGCAAACGGCGCTGTCCGGTCGTGAAGGCTCCGTGCTTGATCCGATTGTCGCCATCCGTTGTCAGGTCACCCTCGATCCGGAAGAATCAGTCACCATTGATCTGATGTCCGGCATCGGGGACAGCCGCGAGATCTGCCTGGGCCTGGTCGAAAAATATCACGATCGGCGCCTCGCCGATCGTGTGTTCGACCTGGCCTGGACTCATAGTCAGGTCGTCATGCGGCAACTGAATGCCACTGAAGCCGACGCGCAACTCTATGGCCGCCTGGCCAACTCAATCCTGTATGCGAATGCCTCTCTGCGGGCCGACCCGAGCGACCTGATCAAAAACCGCCGCGGACAATCGGGACTCTGGGGCTACGCCATCTCCGGCGATTTACCGATCGTGTTGCTCCAGATCGGAGACCCGGCCAATATCGACCTCGTCCGTCAACTCGTACAGGCTCATGCCTACTGGCGCTCCAAGGGGCTGGCCGTCGACCTGGTGATCTGGAACGAAGATCATGCCGGCTATCGCCAGCTGCTCCACGAACAAATCATGGGGCTGATTGCCGCGGGCGTTGAAGCCCATGTGATCGATCGACCGGGCGGCATCTTCGTCCGTCCTGCAGAGCAGATCTCGAACGAGGACCGCATCCTGCTCCAATCAGTCGCGTGCGCGATCATTAGCGACCGACGAGGATCGCTGGA
>CAYHNM010000113.1:4074-5606 GCA_964357985.1 uncultured Nitrospira sp.
GGAGAGGCCTTCTACCTCCGCGACGAAGAGAGAGGCCACTTCTGGTCCCCCACGCCGCTTCCCAGCCGCGGAGCGACCGCGTACGTCAGCCGGCACGGGTTCGGCTATAGCGTCTTCGAACATACGGAACGCGGCATCCGGTCGGAGCTGTGGGTGTACGTGGCCCTGGATGCTTCGATCAAGTTCATGGTGCTCAAGGTGCGGAACGAATCAGGCCGCGCACGCAAACTGTCTGCGACAGGGTACCTGGAATGGGTGCTGGGAGACCTGCGGCCGAAATCGACGATGCACGTCGTCACCGAATTGGACCCTGCAAACGGCGCAGTCTTCGCGCGAAATTCCTATAACACGGAGTTCGGCGGACGGGTGGCCTTCTTTGATGTCGACGAGACGGCTCGATCCATCAGCGGCGACCGGACCGAATTTATCGGACGGAACGGCACGCTTCGCAATCCGGCCGCGATGACCCGGTTACGGCTATCCGGAAAAGTCGGGGCTGGACTCGATCCCTGCACAGCCATCCACGTTCCCTTCGAGTTAGCCAGCGGACAAGAGCGTGAGATCATCTTCAGGCTCGGCATTGGACGAACCGCCGATGAGGCCAAAAAGTCCGTACAGCGATTCCGGGGACCGGCTGCCGCCCGTGCTGCGCTCGACGCGGTGCAGCAACACTGGAGGCACACGCTGAACGCTGTGCAGGTGGAAACACCCGACCAGTCACTCAATATGCTGACCAATGGCTGGCTTTTATACCAGACGCTCGCCTGCCGGCTGTGGGCGCGGAGCGGATACTATCAATCGGGAGGCGCGTTTGGGTTCCGCGATCAACTCCAAGATACGATGGCGCTCATCCACACCGAACCGCACCTCGCGCGCGAACACCTCCTCCTCTGCGCAGCCAGACAATTTCAGGAAGGGGATGTACAGCACTGGTGGCACCCTCCCTCAGGCCGGGGCGTACGCACCCGCTGTTCGGACGATTACCTCTGGTTACCCCTGGCCACATGCCGCTACGTGCTCAGCACAGGTGACACCGGGGTCTTGGACCAGACACCTATCCACTTCGTCGAAGGCCGCCCCTTGAACCAGGAGGAAGACTCGTACTTCGATCTACCGATCCGGTCTGAACAATCAGCCAATTTGTACGAACACTGCGTGCGAGCCATTCGAAAAGGTCTCACACGCGGCAAGCATGGCCTCCCGCTCATCGGTTCCGGTGACTGGAACGACGGGATGGACATGGTCGGCAAGCACGGCACGGGCGAGAGCATCTGGTTGGGGTTTTTCCAATATGACGTGCTCACGCAGTTCGCCACGCTTGCGCACCTGCGCGGAGATCTCTCGTTCGCCGAACGTTGCCGGCAGGAAGCCGCTGACCTGCGTCAGAATATCGAGCTGCATGGCTGGGATGGCGCGTGGTATTTGCGCGCCTACTTTGATGATGGATCGCCGCTGGGATCCGCAACGAATCCCGAATGTCAGATTGATTCGGTTGCGCAAAGCTGGTCGGTGCTCTCCGGGGCCGGAGACAC
>CAYHNM010000114.1:0-5542 GCA_964357985.1 uncultured Nitrospira sp.
TGGTCGACATGTCATCGACGACGAGAATCTTCATGTTGAGATCTGCTGGCATGGGGCCTCCTCTTGTGTCTTACAGTTTCTGGTACACGACCGAGCGGCCGACGTGTTGCGACCGAAGCACATCACTCATCTTGGTCAGGGATTCCGAGAAGCCGATGATGAGATAGCCGGTGGGCTTTAACGCGCCTGCGAGATCGGTCGCAATTTGACATTTCGCTTTTTCATCGAAATAGATGAGGCAGTTTCGGCAAAAGACGATGTCGATGCCTCGTATCAGCTTGAGCCGGGGGCGATCGTAGAGGTTCAGGTTCATAAACTTGACCCGGCTTTTGATCGTCGTGGAAATGGCAAAGTTCTCGCCTTGGGCATTGAAGTGTCTGGTCTTGAGGTGCGGCGGAACATGGCGCAAGGCATGCGCGGTATAGACGCCGGCTTTGGCCAGCTTCAGAATCGGTTCGCTGATGTCTGTGGCCAGGATTTCAATGTTCCAGTTTACCAGCGGCGCGTAATCCGACAGCATGAGGGCCAGGGTATAGGGCTCATCTCCCGATGAACAGGCGGCGCTCCAGATCCGTATCTGGCGGGAAGCCTTGTTGGCCTCCATGACGGCCGGGATGACGGTCTTGATGAAGGAGTCGAGCTGTGGTTGATCCCGATAGAAATAGGTCTCGTTCGTCGTGATCAGGCCATACAGCGAAACAAGCTCCCGGTCGCGATAGGTATCGAAGCGGAGATAGTTGACGTAGTCGGCATAGGTCGCGAGTTTGTGTTCCTTGAGACGCGAGGCGAGACGGCTTTCCAGGAGATATTTCTGATTCTCTTGGAAGGTGATCCCGGTTTGCTCATAGATAAATTCACGCAGCAGCTTGAAGGTCTCGGCATCCATGCCTCGTGTGCGCTGCTCTGCTTCTGCTTTTGTGACAGGACTGCCCATGAGACTCCCTTGCCCGCGTACAGGTGTTGCGCGTTGGTCGTGGTATTCCCCACAGTGAGGCGCACCTCGACCGTCGGAGGTTGTTCTCAACCGGTCTTCGCCGCGAACTGCGTTACGCGGCTTGTGAACGGCTATGCATCCAGTCATGGATGTCGCGTCGCAGGAAGCGCCAGTGCTTCCCGATCTTCGAGGCCGGCAATTCGCCGACACGCGCGAGTTTATAGACGGTGGACTTGGGCACACGAAGAAAGCGCGCCACTTCCTGGACCGTCAAGATCTCGCCATCCGTTGTGTTTGCCTGTGTCACGATTGATGCGGTCATAGGATTATTCATAGTGAGTGGGTTATCGGTGTGCTCGATAGAAAACTTGAGAGGGTGCTCGCGCCGAATACCACAGTGGGTCTCTCGGTGTTATCGATTGGAGTGTTCAATGCGAGTCAGGAACAATTGATGCTTAGGTTTGGAGGGTCTTCAGCCGATGAAGTACTCGATATCCACAGCCAACCATCAGGAACTTTGCGCAATGGCCACGATCATCTCGATCGCGTCGGGAAAGGGAGGAGTCGGTAAGAGTGTGGTGTCGGCGAACCTTGCTCTCTTATTGGCCAAACACGGACAACGCGTGGTGTTGGCCGATCTCGATGTGGGGGGAGCGGACAGTCATATTCTCTTCGGTCTACTGAATCCTCCGCTCACGTTGACCGACTTTCTTAATCGCCGCGTGGCGATGCTGTCGGAGATTGCCCAGCCGTTATCCGTACACAAGAATCTGCGCATTATTCCGGGCACCGGTGACACGTTGGCCACGGCCAACATGGCCTATTCGAAGAAGAAACGGCTCATCCGAAACTTCCAGGAGTTGGACACCGACATTATTGTTGCGGATATCGGCGCCGGGACCAGCTACCATGCTCTCGATTTCTTTCTCATGGCCGATCACCATGTCGCCGTGGCCACGCCAGACCCCACCTCGGTCTTGGATCTCTATCGCTTCATCAAACTGGCGGCGATCCGCCGCGTGTTGTCCTCGTTTCTTGCCAGAGATGCGATGGCGGAGGCATTGTCGGACCGCGACTTCAGTAGCGTCGAAGAAGTGTTGGATGTGGCAGGAAAGACTGATGAAGCGGGACGAGGAATCGCTGAGACGTCACTGCGCACGTTTCAACCGGCCCTGATCCTCAATCGCGTCGCCGGACGCTCGCGTGTCAATGTCTTGCAGCTTCGGAAGCTCTTGAAGGAGTATGTCGGCGGTGACCTGACTCTCCTGGGGGAAATTCCAGACGATCCCGCCATGGAACGGGCTGTGCGCAGTTATCTGCCGGTGACCGAGCTGGAGCCGACGGCTCCGGCCGCAGTGGCGCTCGGGCACATTGCCGACACCCTGCTACAACGGATTGCCGGTTCTCCAGCGAAAGCCGCCTAGCGTCAACCGTCAGGCGTCAAGCGAAATCCGTTCAGACCGATTGAGGATTAACCCATGACGATTGACGTTGTCTCAAGCGCCGGCGCGGCGTGCCCGGAGCCGTTCTGCCTGTGTCTGAATAATGTGGCGGATAATGTGCTCTTGATCATCCGGGGACAGCTCGACGTACTGTGTCGCGATGAGATAGCCGGGCGCGCCGGTCAACGGCGAGGTGCGAATGACCTTCGCGGTGGTGTTGACGGGAGTAAAGGGCGGAAGAATCAGTTTCAGCGTCAACAAGTCTGATGCTTGAAAGGGACGTGGTGAGACGAAACTGATTCCTCCCCCGCTGATATTCACTTCGGTCAGCCGCGCGATGGCGATACTATCGGGCTGAATATGCGCCATGCCGCGCAGCAGCACCTCCATCAACCAATCGACTTTCATGATCCAAGGGAGAAAAGGCGACGTCGCCAGCGTATCGCCTGTGCGCGCCAGCAGATCGGCGGTCGGTTTGCCGACGGCGGCTGCAATCATCTCATCGGTCAGCGGAGGCGTGCCTGGCTGAGGGGTGTCGGCCGATTCGCTCGTGAGGCGACACTCCATCAAGAGGTGATCGTCGACACGGATCCACTCCCGGCGTTCATCGACTGCGAGGGAAGATTCTTGGAGCGACTGTGTGTGACTCATCGTGGGCCTGACTCTTTCTTCCACATCCTAGGCTGCGATGCAGAGCGTGGCGGCCTGAATCGGGGCAAGTGGAATCGGTGCGTGCACGACCACGCGATTGCGCCCCTGCGCTTTCGCGTCGTAGAGCGCCGTATCGGCTGCATTCACCCAATCCTCAACCGAGGCAATGGCCGGATTGCACACCTCGGCAATCCCGATACTGGCCGTCAGTCGTACGGTGCCATCCTCGACGTCAAACGCATGGGTTTCAATGAGATTGCGTAGGCGTTCGGCTAAAGGTTGAGCCTGCTCGATTGAGGTATGCGGCAGGATGATGGCAAACTCTTCTCCCCCATACCGTCCGACCGTATCGACGTCGCGCACAGTGTCCGTCATCAAGGAGGCCAGTTCTCTCAAGACGAGATCGCCGGCCGTGTGTCCCAAGCGGTCGTTCACGGTTTTAAAATAGTCGAGGTCCAGGATCATCAGGCAGGCCGGTGCCCCGTAGCGGAGTCCAGCTTTCAACTCCCGCATGAGTGGTTCATCGAGGGCGCGGCGGTTGAAGACGCCTGTCAGCGGGTCCCGCAATGCCATGTCTTGGAGATCCTGGTGGGCATCGGCATTCCGCAATGTGAGAGAAAGCGACGTGCCGATGGTGGCCAGCAACTGCTGTTCGTCCTCTGTGAAGGGCTGGGACTCAGCACGTTGAACGTGTAGGACCCCAATAGCGTGAGGTCCGATCGCCAGCGGAATATCGTGCATGGCATGAGCTTCTGGCTGCGGGTGCGCGAGGATGGCGTCGTCGCTTCTCATCAGTGGCATGGGACGCGAGCCGACCAGGCGCAGCGTGGTCGCGCCTGAGGTGACGCGCTGCGGCGATCGCCCGAGTCGTCCGAGGAGTTGTGTCTTTAGCGTCTCTTCCCGCTCCTGATTGCCCCCTTTTGACCACGTCCAGACGTGCTCTGGATTTGTTCGGACTAGGCCCATGAGTTCGGCCCCGGTGAGTGCGGGAACGCCGGTAAAGAGGGCCTGAACGACATCCTCAGGCTTCAGGGATCTGGCCAGCGCCTGTGTCAGCTGATTGAGTCCGGCCAAGCGCTGATTGAATTGCTTGAGGGTATCACGCTCATGGGCGAGGGACTGATTGGCGGTGGCCAGATCTCCGGAAAGGTTGCGGACTTCCAAGAACGTTTGGCGGTTGTTGAGCCCGCTGAGCAGTGAGTCGGTCAGGCGTGAGAGGGAACAGGGCCAATTCACATAGTCAAAGGCTCCCTTGCGGAGAAACTGCGCGACCATGTCTGGTTTCTGGTTCCGTCCGACGAGAATGATGCACAAGTCACTCTGTTGACTTGCGACAGTTTCGAGAAAAGCGAGTGTGTCCGTCGTTCGGGCACCCACCTGGTAGATGACGGCCTGGATGTCTGCGGTGCTGTCGGTGTCGAGTGTACGGTGTCGTTTTGTGACGGGCGCAAAAGTAAATCCATGCCGCGCGAGTTGAATCCAGCGCATATCCCGATGGAAGGCCTGGGTTCCAACGAGAAGAATGCGCGAGAGACCGTCATGCGGTTGTGTGCTCACCTGGACCTCTTTGTGTTGTCGCGGTCATGTTCTGGAAGTGCGGTGACTTGCTCATGCCGTTCGCGAGCTTCCGCTGATACAGAGACGCGGTCGTTTTGACCCCTGGTCGGTTCGGGTGATTTCTCAGACGGCGTCGGCTGCAGCGCACGTTGATACGTCCGGACCAGGTTATGTATCTGATGGACTGCGATTCCCATGTGAGTCTCCCGGGCGCGATTGGTTAGATGTGTCGCTCAATCGTCCCTGAGTCCGAGGACAATGCGCCATTCCATCGGCGCAATCCTTGTAGTCGTTGGCGTGTCTTGGCGGCTTCATCAAGCAGGGAAGCCAAGCCTGCCTGGGCTAGCTTGATCTGTTCTGCAATCGTGCGATCGACTGTCAGCACATATGTCCTATGCTCGGGGGAAAGGGCTTCTTGGGAGAGGAGGAGCTCTCGTAATTGAAGGTAGTGATCCACCCTATTCCATTCCCCTCGCGTTGCGGCCATCCCCGCCGCCTCGGTGACAGCCTTGACCGTATGAAGATCCTTATCGGAGCCTGGTTCCATGTAATTAACGGGCCAACGCCAATGGGGCCTGCTGTTGTGCCGCGACCTCTCTCCAGGCTTCCCGCAGGGTCGTGAGACACCGAGCGGGCCCATCGAGCCGAGCGCTCATATGTTTGGCATTGGCTTCAACGAGCTCGCTCAGCATATAGTCGTAGAGGCGATGCAATGACTTCGCGATGTCTCCACCCTGCTCGTAATCCAATACGCTGTCGAGTTCTCCAACGATTGAGATAGCCCGGCCTATGAAGCGCGCTTTGTCCGGTAAGTTGTTGGTTTCAATCGCACGCCGCGTCAATTCGATGGATTGAATGGCGGCATCATAGAGTAAGACCACGATTTGTACCCGAGAAGAGGTAAGGATCTGCGTTTGCTGATACTGCTGGGCGTATTGTGCGACCATAGGTGTGTGTA
>CAYHNM010000115.1:0-5523 GCA_964357985.1 uncultured Nitrospira sp.
TGCTGCTGCTCGTGGCTACATGTCTGGTTACGCTCAAGTTGAATCGTATGATATGCGGTTGGCAGGTGTTGCGACGCGATGGTGGCAATCACCCCAGTCCGAATAGCGGGCGGCCGGAGGCGGCGATGGCCGGTGCGCTTGGCGTGCAGCTGGGCGGGACTAACTATTATGATGGGATGGCGAATGAACGTCCGATCCTTGGCGGTGGCCGGCGAAACTTGGTCGTAGGGGACATCACGCTCGCGGCTCAATTGATGGGGGTGGCGAGTCTGTTGGGTGTGATGATCGGAGCGGGAGTATTGTGGCTCCAGTAAAGAAACCTGTTCACGGCGGCGATGTGTACGCGGCGTCGCGCGAGCTCGGGCGGGATGTCACCGAGCTTATCGATTTCAGCGCCAGTATCAATCCACTGGGGCCCTCTCCGAAAGTCTGGCGCGCCATCACCGGGGCGCGTCATCTCGTCCCGCATTATCCCGACCCGGAGTGCTGGGATCTTCGTCAGGCGCTGGCCAGCCTGTGGCGCGTCGAACCCGCAGGGATTCTGATAGGGAACGGCTCGATAGAATTGATCCATGCCCTTCCGCGGGCGCTCAAGATCAATCACCTATTGCTGGTCCAACCGACATTCTCCGAGTATGCCGCGTCGATGGCGCAAGCCGGCGGGTGTGTCACGACGGTGTGTGCAGATCGAGATGAACAGTATGCGTTGCCCATCGATCGTCTGTGCCGGTTACTGGAACGGCCGACAAAGGGATCGCGGGCGTTCGATGGGATCTTGTTGTGCAATCCCAATAGTCCGACGGGGCAGGCGTGCGGGGCTGAGGATGTGATGAGGCTGGCGCGCGCCGCGCAGCGACGGGGCGTCTGGTTGATGGTCGATGAAACGTTCGCAGACTATTGCCCGGAACGGTCTATCCTTCCGGTGGCGTCTTCATGGTCCAGGGTGGTGGTGTTACGGAGCCTGACCAAATTCTATGGATTGCCGGGATTGCGGGTTGGGTATGCGGTCGCGGCCCCTATCGTTATCCAACAATTGCGCAGCGAATTATCGCCCTGGTCCGTCAACGCCATGGGCCAGGTGGCCGCGTTCGCGGCTTTGCACGATACGGCCCATAGCAGGAGGAGTCTCCGGTTCGTCGTGAACGAGCGGGCTCGAATGGCCAACGCGCTTGCGCTCTTGCCGGGATGCATTGTGTTCCCGGCACACGCAAATTTCCTCTTTATGGAATTGCCGCGCGGATGGCATGGGGGAAAGCTGACTGAACAGTTGAGGCGTGAGGGGTTACTCATTCGAGATTGTTCGTCTGTTCCAGGCGCGAATCGTCGCTCGATCAGAATTGCGGTCAGGTCTCGAGAGGATAACGATCGGCTGTTGAAATCACTCTCTCGAGTATTGAGTGAGAGCCGGTCATGACGCAAGGACAATCCTCACGCATGCAGACCCGGTATCGAGTGACGGAGCAGACGCTGATCATTGATCTCGGAGGCAAGAGGCGCGTGCTCTCTTCTGCACCACAAGGCGGCGGACTCACCTCTGCGTCGTATATTCTGAATCACCAGGTGGAGTCGAATCCGATCTCGAATACGCATCCTCGATCTCACAGTGACCCTGTTCGGGCACTCCGGCGGCTCGCTATCAGGCTGGGAGTGAAGCAGGGAACGGTTGGGCTCATGACGGCCGTCCCGATGAAACAGTTGGTCACGGCCAGGGTTTCGTCTGGGTCTCTCTGGGTTGAGTGTTTTGCCACTGTTGGCGTGACGAATGCGGTGCGAGCGGGGGAGTGGCCGGAGGTCGACGGTCGTCGAAGCCAGGCCGCCGGACCGGGAACGATCAATCTTATCGTTGTGACGAATGCATGCCTGTCGAGTGTGGCAATGGTCGGCGCGGTGCAAGTTGTAACGGAGAGCAAGACCGGTGTCTTGAGAGATCATGCGGTCCCGAGTTGGACCGGCCAGCCTGGTGCCACCGGGACCGGGACCGACGCGGTGGTGATTGCCTGCCGGCTGCGTGGACAGGGCCTCTGGCATGCCTATAGTGGTACTCATACCATGATCGGTGCGTTGATCGGGCAGGCCGTCACTCGGTGTGTGACTCGGGGGTTGGCGAAAGCGAAGCAATGGCAGGAGCGGTACGCATGAAAGCACGCGCACTCGCGGTGCTAGGAACTGGATCGGACGTCGGGAAGAGTCTGATCACGGCTGGGCTGTGCCGGCTCTTCGTCAGGGCCGGCTTTCGGGTGGCTCCGTTTAAAGCACAGAACATGTCAAATAATTCCTTCGTGACGCCTGACGGAAAAGAAATCGGGCGGGCTCAGGCGTTGCAGGCGCAGGCCTGTCGTCTCGATCCCGACGCCGATATGAACCCGATATTGATGAAGCCGGAATCGGATCGCAGTGCGCAGATTGTCGTGCAAGGGAAGGTGTGGGGCAAGGCGGAAGCCAGAACCTATTTTGAGCAGCGGGCGGAACTGGCCGAGCGCGTGCGGGAGAGCTACGAGCGACTGGCTGGTCAGTACGATGTGATGATCATTGAGGGAGCTGGGAGCGCTGCCGAAATGAATCTAAGAGACCGTGATCTGGCGAATTGGTCGGCCGTCGAACTGGCGGATGCGCGAGTCGTCCTGGTGGCGGACATCGATCGTGGCGGCGTGTTCGCGCAGGTCATTGGTACTTTGGATTTGCTGGCGCCCCATGAGCGCGCGCGGGTGATCGGCATCATTATCAATAAATTTCGTGGCGATGCGACTCTGTTTGACGATGGCGTGAGGTTTATCGAACAACGGACTGGCCTTCCCATTCTCGGGGTCGTGCCTATGTTGCGTGGCCTGATCCTGGATCAGGAGGATGCCGTCGATATTGAGCGCCATCGCCATGCCGTGTTTGCTAAGGATCGAGTCAACATCGCGGTGGTCTTGTTACCGCGTATGAGCAATTTTACCGATTTCAATCAGCTGGTCGCAGAGCCTGATGTGGTGGTTCGCTATGCTGCGGTGCCAGCAGATCTTGATGGTGCGGATGTGATTGTGATTCCCGGGACTAAGAACACGATCGAGGATCTCGCGTACGTCCGTCAGTCCGGGATGGCGGAGTCTATTGGTCGCCATGCGAGTGATGGGGCCGAGGTCGTTGGCATCTGTGGCGGGTATCAGATGCTGGGACGGAGTATTGCAGATCCTGCTGGGGTGGAAGCTGGGGGCGAGGTTGATGGACTTGGGCTGTTGGATGTGACCACGCAACTTGCTAGGACCAAGATCACACAATTGGTTGAGGCCGAGTCTCTTGAAATAGAACCGGAAAGACATCTGACTGTTCGTGGGTATTTTATTCATATGGGGCAGACGACAGGGCGAGATATGCGCCATTGCTTTCAGGTGCGTCCGCTCAATCTTGGTGGCGGGCAACTGGAGGGTAGGGAAGTTGAACGTTTCGATGGAACGATGAGCGAATCCGGCTTGGTTTGGGGCACGTACCTTCATGGCGTATTCGATCTTCCCGAATTCAGGCGGGCTTGGATGAACCGAATCCGTAGTCGAAAGGCGCTCACGCCTTTGGCCGACGCAGTCTCGCGGGATATTTCTCAGTCGCTCGGCAGTCAGCTCGATGCGTGGGCAGACCATCTGCAACTGCATCTCAAGGTCATGCCGCTCATCCAGGCTGTCTCCACTCGTCTCTAACGTGCACCCCTGTTTTCTATAGGCTTCTTGCGGTATCCGTGACCATTCAGTAACAAGAATTGTCACTTGATGCACAACCGTGCACGGACATCAGCAGTCTGCGGCGAGGGTATCCTTCTGCCCGCGTCGCTCACAATTCGTGCAGATATGGCAGCATTTGAGCGCATTCTCCTTTCCAACGTCTTTCCTGATCGTCTCTCGCTCATCCCGGCACAATAGTTGCCATTCCTCTGATGTTGTTCTCGGTTGCGGTCTCCGCACGTCCGTGTCGTCCAACCTGTGCGAAGACGCAGTGGATGAAGGGGGTTGCCGATTTTCATCGATTTCTTGCGAATGGAAAGCAAGCGACTACACTTGGGCGTGAACCACTAGATGAGCCAGTCTTGAAGGAGGAGGGGATCCTATGAAGGCACAGTTAACATCACTCATTCTTGGTGCGGCAGTGTGTGTGACGGTGCTGGGGGTGCCATCGCTCGCTCGCGCCGGCGATGAGGGCGAGACGGCAGAGTTGCTGATTGCATTACTGAAATCCGGCCGCGCGGTGGTATCGGAACATCAGGCCCTGATTAACGATCCCAGCAAAGGCAATAAGGGATTCACAGACGAATTCGTGGCTCATCAAGTCATCGAGAAATTCAAAGCGAAGACGCGTGTGGATCTGAGTCGCCCGAATGGAGTTCCGCAAAGCGGCGTCCTTCTGGCGTTGCTCGAAGCGGAACGCGAAGTGGTGTTGGAGGGACAGCCGGTGATCAATAAGCAGGGCGTCGCCTTCAAAGGATTTATTCCTGCGGTATTCGCTCGAAAGTCCGGAGAAAAGTTTTACAAGAAAACCGGCATTCGCTTGAAGTTAACGGGAACGGATTATCGCTTCCCTGGCAACAAGCCCGATGATTTTGAATCTGAAGTGTTGCGCATGTTCGCCGATTCCCGTCACCCGAAGGGACAGCAGTATGCTAAGGCGACGATGGTTGGGGGAAAGCCGGTCATGCGTGTCATGGATCCGGAATATGCCGGCCCGACGTGTCTTACCTGCCATGGGGGACCGAAAGGGGAACGGGACATTACCGGAACGAAAAAAGAGGGATGGAAAGAGGGAGACCTGGCCGGCGCAATCAGCGTCGTTGTGCCGATGCGATAGGTGTAAGGATTCAACTATTCGAGCTGGAGGACGAGCATTATGAGCAAGATCGTAGTCGTCGATGATTCGTACGCCGAGTTGCAGATGATCGAAGGGTATCTCAAGGCGGCCAGCCACACCGTGGTGTCATTCCCGAATACGGACAAACTGGAAGATAAGATCGTCTCTGAAAAGCCTGATCTCATTGTGATGGATGTGGTCATGCCGGGACGGAACGGCTTCCAGGCCTGCCGCGATCTGAAAGCCGATGATCGTTTTAAGAATATTCCCGTCGTGCTCTGTACGTCAAAGGGGCAGGAGAGCGACAAGTTCTGGGGGCAACAGCAGGGCGCGAATGGGTATGTGGTGAAGCCGTTTAAGGCTGAAGATCTCTTGGCCGCCGTGAAGCGAGCGTTGAACTAGGCTTCCATAAGACACCGAACCTGGTTGTTGAAGGGAGATCATGGAACCAGCTCTCAGCACATCTCAATCTGTCGGGGTTGCCCTGGCGGAAGGTGTCAAAACACCCATTCCGTCGCGTATCTGCCTCGTAACTCTCGGGGGGGAACTGTTTGCTATCGATCTTCGTCATGTTCGAGAAGTTTTCGAACTGGAATCCGTGACACCCGTTCCTGGGATGCCGTCCACACTAGTGGGGGTGGCCAATCTTCGGGGAACGGTCATGCCGTTGGCGGATTTACGTCCGTCGCTCGGGATTCCGTCGACCACGTC
>CAYHNM010000116.1:0-5478 GCA_964357985.1 uncultured Nitrospira sp.
CGGTTGCGCTCTAAGCTGCAGTAGGTATCACATGGATCTGCGATGGCATTAAAATTTGCGTTATATCCTGGCTGTGCGGCGAAAGGTGCGACGCCGGAACTGTATCAATCGACGATGGCGATCGTCGGTCGACTCGGCATCGACGTGGTTGAACTCGCCGCGTCCTCTTGTTGCGGCGCAGGGGTGGTGACGGAGGCGGAGCCGGATGTCGCCTTGGCGTTGAACGCGCGGAACTTTGCTCAGGCTGAAAGCCTGGGGCTCGATATCATGACCATTTGCGGGACCTGCCAGGGCGTCATGGCGGCAGCGAACAAGCGATTGAAGAGCGATCCGGGATTGCTCGATCGTATCAATCGTGTGTTGGAGCCGGATGGTATTGCCTATTGCGGCACGATTCAGGTCAAACACCTGCTCTGGATTATCGTGCGCGAGATCGGGCTGCGTCAGCTCGGAACGCAGGTGGTGAAATCTCTGCAGGGTCTGCGCATTGCGCCGTTCTATGGTTGTTATATTCTCAGGCCATCGTGGGATCTCGGTTTCGACGATCCGGAAAATCCGACGTCTCTTGAGCAGGTGATTCGGGCGTTGGGCGGGGAGGCGGTCGCCTATGCGGGGCGCACCAAGTGTTGCGGGTTTCCGATCATTCTCGAAAAGGAAGCGGTGGCGATGGCGATGTCCGGAGCCAATATGAAAGAAGCTAAGGATCAAGGAGCCGATTGTATGGTAACGCCGTGCCCGCTCTGTCATATGAGTCTGGATATTTATCAGGATCGCGCGGGCCAGGCGGTGAACACTCAGTTGAATCTTCCCATTCTCCACTTGCCCCAGCTCCTTGGTCTGGCGATGGGGATTCCTGCCAAGGAGTTAGGTCTTGCGCGTCATTTGATCCCGGTCGATTCGATCGTCAGGCGCATCAATCAGTCCGTCCGTCATTCTTAGATCAGGAGGAACGCACTGTTATGAAAGTTGTTAATCTTTCAGACTATCAGCAGTTTAGTCAAGAGAAGATGAAGAAGAACAATATGTTTCAGACGGAACGGTTCTTCTGTGATATTTACTGTTTTGAGCCGGGACAGGAACAGAAGGGCCATATCCATGGAGAGCAAGACAAGGTCTATCTCGTTCTTGAGGGGCAGGGGACTTTTCAGGTCGGTTCAGAGAAGCAGGTGCTGGGGCCAGGGCAAGGGACAATGGCTCCGGCTGGAGAAGAGCATGGAGTCAAGAATCACACGGCGCAACGGTTGAAAGTGCTGGTGTTTGTCGCGCCGAATCCGTAAGCGTGTAGAATTCTGGAAGCTCGGTCCGGTCGGCAACAAGCGGGTTTGGGATATAGCGGATAGATGTGGATGCCCTCACTCGGTTTGTAAGGGGATCTTTACGCTGATGGCTCCGGCCAGGTCTCCTTCTCTGGCGCCCTCTTTCGGGTAGCCTGAGATATCCCATTCTCCCTTCGGTTCGCCGTGGCAGACGAGACATGCGCGCTGATAGTAGATCGGCATCATGACCCGCAAGGTTCTTCCCGATTCGGTCAACTCGCTGACATAGGTGTCACTGTTCGGCCGCCCCGACAGCCAGTGGAGGACGGAGGCCTCGTATTCGTCGGGCTCGTTCTTGGGATTGCGCGGTTGGATGGCGGTCTGTTTCAGTCTGACCTGAGACCGTTTGGAGAAGCGTGTCGCCGTTTGGCTGCCGAAGGTGGCAGGAATGAAATTCTTGTAGCCGATTCCTCGCTGATTGATGACGACCTGCGCATCGCGGACGACCTCCTTGCCGGCATCGATCAGGGCGGGCAGGTGCGTACGCGCGAGAGGCGGCATGGCCAACGCCGTTGTTGTTGCCGGCGCGCTCAGGTCGATCCCCGTCCGTTGGCGAAAAATCTCGTACATCTGCCGTTCAAACACTTCCGGGGTAAAGCCTTTGTCTCCTTTGTGGGGATCATCGATCAGGGTCTGATTCTGTTCGATCACCAGGCGGCCGGCTTGGAGCAGTTTTGCCAGGAGCCGCGCGGTCTCTTCCGCCTCGGCGCGTTGTTGTTCAGGCGGGGCGGCCTGAACGGGTGTGATTCCAATGACGATTGCCAGGGTGATGAGTGGAAGCCATGGCCGGTAGATCATACGACCTCCTTTGACTCGGTCAGTGTGGCGATGCTGCCCGGCAGGTTCCCTGGGCATAGTGAGCCGGCATCTTTTGCACGTCGAACGGGAGCCCTTCCGCGGATGCCCGGCGCGGATAGGCATACGCGTCGTCGATCCATCGGCGCCGCATCTGTTCCAGTCGTCCTGATTCGTGGAGCTGAAAAATGACGTCGTTGATGAACCACCGCAAGGTGTAACTTTCTTCCGCCATCACGACGGCATAATCGGCTTGGGTGAACCGTAGCGGTGTGTGATCGTCTCGCGCCAGAAGCCGCCAGTCTCGGCGCGTGGTCTTGACCATGAAGTCCAGAACCGGGTGCGCCCCGATGATCACATCGACCGGCGGCGACAGGCCGGCGGCGGCATGTTCGAAGGCTGCGGGGAGCGAATCGCACACGAGCACTCCGGCTGCATGGATCTTGGCTTCGGCATACAGGTGTGCGGACGTACTGTCTTGCGCGGCGATGGTGAGGCCGTCCAAGAGCCGTTCTCGCGCTGTTCCCCCCTCGTCGGTTCTGAGCCGTCGCTGGATCTGCTCGATGACTTCCGGCCTGGTGGCGATCGCGCCGATGCCTCCCTGTGAAAAGTACGGAGTGGAATAGGCGAATCCGGCCCGGCCCGACGAAGGCGTTCCGGCTGCCACGGCGGAGACGAAGAAGTCTAGTTGTCCTTCGTTCAAGAGCAGAAATAAATCCCGGAAACGAACCAGGTGTAAGGCCGGAACCACGGGTGCGCCGCAATGGATCGTGAGCGCATCGCTCACCGCCCGCACCAGTTCGGTATCGAGCCCGGTCACCCGGGCGCCTTCGTCGGTCCAGACGGCGGGAAATACGAACGGTCGAAAGGGTTCCACCGCCATACCGACCTGGACTTGCTGCCGCCGGCAGATTCGATCCAGTTCGTTGGTCGTCACGGGGTAGATCTGGTGCACGGCGTCGAAGAGCAGGCCACAGCCCTGCATCAGCGGGAGCAAGAGCAGGAGGGCTGCCACAGGGGATACCGGACGCCATCTGTGCCGGAAGAAGGCCGTGAGACAGGGAAGGCCGTGTGTCATCCCGGCGCCCTCACCTATCATCCGCAGAAGTCGGCTTAATACCGGAACCCGGTTAGAAACAGCCATTGCTGCGACTCCCCCGCTTCTCCTCGAAAATTGACGTCGTATTGCGTAAATTGCAAGCTCAGGTCGAGAGAAATCCCGCGGGCCACCGGAAACCGCACACCGGCTTGGCCGCCGTACAGCAGGCCGGGCGAGGTCCGTCCTTGTCCCGAGATGACGGTGCCGATCAGCCCGCCCACGTAGGGAACGGCGCGATCTTCGAGCGGGCCGAAAAAAAGATGCTTGAGCATTCGCCCGATCGGCATCGAAGCAGGAAATTCGAGAAGGTCCAGGACGTTGTTCCAGCGCGGGTTGAGAAATACCGCATGTTGATCGGTCCGGAAATCATCGGTGCGGATGCTGAAATACTGATATCCGGCCCGGATCTCTCCATCGCCATATCGGAGCGCGGTGATGCCGGCCTGCAGTGTGACTTCCCGGTCCTTCGGGGCGAACGCTTGCTGGCGTAGGGCGACGTCGAAGTTGAACGGCCGTACGGGCAGGATTTCGAGCAGTGCCTCTTGCGCCGGGGCCGGAAGGGGACCGAAGAGTGTCAGTGCGATCACCCAGAGAGAGAGCCGGAACAACAAGCCGACTGATGGAGGTCGCCGAATGTATGCCGACATGACATGACCGTCAATGAGAATGAGCCGGTCCATCGGCCGATTGCGGCGAATCGATGCCGTGGACGGGCGGCCCCGCTGTGATGCAGGATTTCATGATGTCCGCCCGGCACTGACCTCCGCTGATTGCCTGGTTCGCAATGGCGGTAAGTTCTTCTTCGGTCAGATGCGGGCGCACGATATCGACCAGCACATGGTCCGGCATCAGGTCTGTGTCCACATGGAGCACGCCGGTTTGCTGCCGAAGAGTGGAGGCCATCATCTTCTGTACTGAAGGGCAGTCAGGGCCGCTCAGCATCAGCGCGACGCGATCATGTGCCGATTCAGCTCGAGCAGTCTCGTGTGCGGAGAGGAAGAGGCTGAGACCGATGAGTGGGATGGTGAGCCTGTTCGGCATGAGTTTCTCGTGAATGATTGAGGAGGGATGATACGCTCCGGCTGGTCAAAAGACCAGCCGGAGCGGGAACAGAATCTACTTTGCTTTTGCCGGAAGTTCCCATGGCACCATGGGCATCAATGGCATCGGCTTCGCATCCGGGGATGCGAGCAGTACGGCAATGGCGCCGCGGAGTGCGCCGGTCAGGGAGTGGGTGACCAGCGGGTAGGCGCCGGCCGATTCCACGACGACGTCGAAGGTCGCCGCGCTGCCCGGTCCCACCACATAGGTCTGTACACCGGTCAGCTTGTTGGCCGGATTGCCGCTCTCATAGACGTTGTCCCAGATCTCGCCGATCGGGTGGAACGATGAAAACTCGTTCGGGCCGGCATTGACGAAATAGACGCGCACGCGCTCGCCCGGCTTGGCGTCGAGCTTGCCGCCGCCCGTGACGAACGGGTGATACTTGAAGATGCCGCCGTTGAACATCATGCCGTCGAACTTCCGGTCGAACATGGCCTGCACGTCACCGGGGTTCTTGAAGTATTCGGATTGGACCAGGACATATTCCCGATCCGCCTTGGGCCAGACACTTGAATCCTTCGGATCGACGATGATGGCGCCGAACATGCCGCGGGCGACGTGTTGGATCATGGGCGGCGCGCCGCAGTGGTAAAAGAAAATGCCGGGCTTCTTGGCGACGAAGGTGTAGCTGATCGTTTCGCCGGCGTTGATGGCCTTGTAGTTCTTCAAGAAGTCGATCTCCGCCGCATGGAAGTCCATGGCGTGCGGGTTCTTATTCGTGGCGGGATTGGTCAGGGTGAAGTTGATGGTGTCGCCTTCAGTCACGCGGACGACCGGCCCCGGCATCGTGCCGTTGAAGGTCCAGGCGGCGTACTTTTCCCCTCCGCCATCGATGATGATGTCGGACTCGACGGCGGTCATGTGAATGTCATGGGTTTTCGCGGATGCGGAGGACGTTTGTCCCAGCAATCCGGCGAGCGCGATCGCAGTGGCTCCTGCGAGTGTCATGACCCGTTGTGATTGTCTTGTCATCATTGTGGAACTCCTCTCTGAATGGTTGGTCGAACTCCTGCCGGCGAATGTGCTGATGGTCCTTGTTATGAAGGTCTCAGTTACACGTCGACTGTGTGTGAGGATACGGAGTGCGCAGTCAAAAGAATATGACGTATATCATATTTTGAAAATATACCGGGAGGGTGGATCTTGGGGAAATCAGGCGGAGGC
>CAYHNM010000117.1:0-4197 GCA_964357985.1 uncultured Nitrospira sp.
GACTGGACGACCTTTGAGCGGGCGCATGATGAGCGGCAGCAGGCCGCGTTTGAGCAGCGGACCGGCATTGATGTGCGGCTTGATCGGCTCAGCGAGGTGCTCAGTCCTGGCGGATGCATGGTCATCTTCGAGAAGACCCGCCAACTCGCCCGGCGCGTGCCGTTTCAACGGGCGTTGGGGTATCGGAGTCTGCAATTGGTCGAGCCTCCTGAACCGATCCGGTATCGCCTCGTCGAGGAGATCGCCGACGACGGGCCGTTCTATGTGGTGCAGAAGGGAGGTTCGCATTCTCTCGCATGGAACGAAGCGCCTGAACCTGACGAAGGCTTGCCGTTCAATCGAGCGATGCTTCGACCAGTCCCACATGATCTGCAAGATCCGGACATACCGCTGTACGAAAATCATTGGCCGTCGGCGCAGCGGGCGTGGGAATCGCTCTCGGATCGTCTGGTCCAGCAGGAAGAGACTTGCCGGGAGTCCGACGGTAGGCAACTGCATGTCGAACTCGGATCGGCCGAAGGGCAGGTCTATCTCTACTGTGCCAACACCTTCGATCAACGGCAACTCATCGTGGTCGAGGGAAGCCGCAAGGGAATGCTCGATTCGTATTATCGCGAGATTCTCTCTTCCTGAGTGTGGCTGACGGGCTGGCGTTTGGGCCGGTGGATTTTGGATTCCCTCGTACTGTGTGGTTGGCGAACGCCAGGGGGATTGCGCTAGAATGCGGGCCTCCAAGGAGGGTGCATGGAACAGCCGGAAATCGACCAGTCCTCTCACGAAAACCTTATCCTCAAGTTACATGAGCGCCCGCAGATTCCGTTGACGGAATGGCTGCGGGTGCCGGCCCATGTGCACTATAAGGCGTTTCGGATGGCCGATCCTCCGACACAGCGTCCGGCGAGCCGTGAAGAGTTTCGCCGTCTGGTGGAATCGTTTCAGATGGCGCCGAACCATACGGTGTTGCGGGAGACGTTCGGTTATGCGGTGAAGGTCGCGGCCAACGGGGATCGCTTGATCGTCGTGTGGCAGGCGCATACGGAATATTACAGTTATCAATTATGGCATCTGCCGGGAACGCCAGGCAGTCAACTGACGTTCGGACCTTTGACCTTTCCGGACTATCGGTTTCCGATTACTCCGCTGGGGACCGAGGTCTGCCGGTTAGATATTGTGTTGCAAGCCGACGCAATTCCGTCGCGTGACGATCTTCGTCAGATGCTGCCGGGCCCGGTGGCCTACGGAAGCCGGATCTTCGACGAAGAGACGACGGTGGTGACCAGTTTTACTCCCGATGAGCATCGGCGGGAGCGGTATCTGGTCAGCGTCGGAACGGCGCGGATCGACGTGTCGCATCTCAAGGACATCGTGGATGCCGTGGTGCGGATCGAGACGTACTATCACTTGTTGCTCATGCAGAAGCCGCTGTTTTCGGCTGCGATCGACTCGGTCTACAAATTCGAGCAAGTACATCTCAAACAGCGGGAGATCATCACCAGTCACATCAGTCACGCCGATGCGTTGGCCTTGCAGCGGTGGCTGAACAGTTTGACGCAAGACCTGTTGAAGACGAATCGGCTTGCCGGGAAATTGCATTTCGAACTTTCCGCGGCGGTGCCGTACGACAAGATTGTGCATGCCACGCTCGCGTCCATGGTCGAGCGGCCCTATGCTCCGCATCGGCCGCTCTCCGATTACATTCTGAGCGGTGTGACCGGCGTGGCGGACGGGTATCAGCAGTTGTTGAAGCGGATCGAGACGCTGAGCAGCGGGTTTGAGGGGATGATTGCCATCATCCGGACCCGTGTCGATTTGATGCTGGAGTCTCAGAATCTGGCGTTGCTGATGAGTGTCGACAAAACGACGAAGAGTCAGGCGATCCTCCAGCATACGGTCGAAGGGTTGTCGGTGATTGTGATCGCATACTATCTCAGCGGGCTTGCCGGATATATTTTTAAGGGCTTCCATGAAATGGGGTGGATGCATAACCCGAACGTGGCGTCTGCCGTGTTTGTCCCGGTTGCCATTGGACTGGCCTTCCTCATCACCACGCTGAGCCGGAAGTACCTTCATAAGAAGCTGCAGACTGAGAAACCTCACGCCTAAACGGTCGGGCCGGAGTGTATCGTGACGGGGCGTGAGTGCGGCCGACGGCGTGACAGGTGTCCGGTGCTCAGCGCCGCAACCATTGACTCTACCCCTGTGGCCCTGTAGGGTGTGGATGACGTAGCGAGCCTCGTCGACTGTCTCATCTCTCGCGCCTCCCTTCTTGTTCTGTTTCTGCGCGTCTGATTCTCCGGTCTCCGCCGCTTTTACGCCGGTACTTCCGTCTCTAATGATCGAATGCGGTCGCGCATTGCGTCCGTCGTCTGTTTCCTGCAGATGCCGGGGTTGACTATCCACATACCAAGGGGGACCCGATGAATCAGGAACAGTTCGGACAATTCTGGTTACAACTGAAGAAACCGCTCAAAACAACGTGGGGGAAGATCACAGACGAAGATCTCGTCGAGATCGCGGGCGATGTGGCGAAGTTCGGCACGGTGCTTCAGAAGCGGTATGGAGAAGTGCAGAAAGAAGAAGTCAGCACCTGGGCGAATCGCCGCTATTCGACATGGACCGGCAACTATATCGGCTATAAGGATCCTGAACCGAAGGTAGCAGGCTCCTAGGCCTAGTTGCCTTTATTGTGAGTGTCTGTATCAGTCGTATGCGTCCTATCAAGCGGGGGTGAGTATCATGAAAAAGATCGTGATCAATACGAGCTATGAAAACTTCTGCGTAAGCCATAAAGCATTTGTACGGTTGCGTGAATTGGGTCAGGCGGAGGCTTTGGGAGAGTCCGATCCCGGGGTGTATTGGCCGAATGCAGCGGCGGTGCGGGAACCCAGTTTAAATCAGTGCGGGATGATGATTCCGCGGGATGATCAGCATCTTGTGCGGGTCGTCGAGGAACTGGCATCCGAAGCGAACGGTCATTGTGCTGACCTCAAAGTGGTGTCCATCCCGGACGATGTGAAATGGGAAATTAACATGGTGGACGGCACCGAACGGGTCAGCGAAGTACATCGCACGTGGTGCTAAGCGGCACGGTGTGCCAGCGCCCTCATGAGGGTGCTGGTGTGTCGTTTTTTGTCATGTGGCAGAGCCCGAAGTAACGTCTCTCTGGGCGAGCCTCATCGGCCTGAGAACAGAATTGGAAGCATGGGAATGATGAAAGACGATCTTCGGAAACCGATGCTGGAAAAGAAAGCGCAGGCAACTCATGCGCCTTCTGTCTCGAGCCCGCAAGAGTTGACCTGCACTGAAGGGCAAATCGAGGATCTCCTTGCTGAAGGAGAAACCACTGAGTCGGAAGCAGACAATGACGATGCCGACGAATCCACCGAGCGAATTCCGACGAACGCTGCAGAGCAGAAGTCCCCGCCCAGTTCCAAGTCCACCAGGAAGTAGACGTAACGAACGCATCGGGTGATGCCGTCAGAAGCGAGGGCTGCTGCATTGACAGGATGCAGTTCGGCCGGTAGCCTGCGCCTACACCAGATTTCATCGAGAATATACCGTGACACTCCGTTGGCGTCTTCCTCAGCACGATTACTGGTCCACGCCGTTTGCCGAGTCGTTGTTGCGCCATCTTGATCTGTGCCCCGGCGCCACGGTTCTTGATGTGGCAGGAGGCCATGGTATTCCTGCGTTCTACGTGGCCGAGCAGGTTGGTTCCGGCGGGCAGGTGCTCAGTATCGACGTGAGTGCTGGCCAGGTGGCGCGTGCGCGATCGATCCAGGGCTCTCACCTTCCCTGGCTGCGATTTGAGTGTGTCGACATGCGCGCGCTTCCGGCTGATCTTCCCGTCTATGATCGTATCATCGGCAATCTGTCCGTGATGTTCTTTCGCCCGAACCGCTTCGAAGTCATCCAAGGATTAGCGGCTCACCTGAATCTGGGCGGCCAGATGGTCCTGACCTTTCCATCCCTTGGCACCTTCGATTCCCTGTGGCGTCGGGTCGATCAGGAGATGGCGACGCTGGGGCTGCTCACGGAGCGCCGACGCCTCGAAGCCTATATCGCGGAGCGGCCGTCTGCGGAGGAGGGGAGGGAATGGCTCGATGGAGCCGGCCTCCACCGCATCGAGGTGGCGGAGTATCCCCTGGAGGTCGCGACTGGTCCAGGCCAAGAGCTCTTGCATCATCCGCTGTTGCG
>CAYHNM010000117.1:4297-5436 GCA_964357985.1 uncultured Nitrospira sp.
GGGCCGTTGCGGTAATCGTTTTGATGCGTGTGGTGGTAGTTGTGGTACCCCTCGCCGAATGTCAGCAAGGACACCCACCAGCTGTCGCGGCTGGAATCTGCCTGACTATGCGGCTGACGTCCCCAGAGGTGGCAGACTGAATTGATGCAAAAGGTTGAGTTGAGTACAGCAAAGGCTCGGCCGACACCCGCGAGAAGAAAGCATCCCAGCCCGCCCATCCAGCCATTGTAGAGAAAGCCCACTGCAAACGTGAGTCCCAGGCCGGAGAGTACGATCATCCAATAGTGGCGATGTTGCCACATAACAACCGAGTCCTGGCGTAAACGGGAGGCGTATTTGTCGTTCGCGTTCGCGTCTTTGTAAAACAACCATCCGCAGTGGCTGTACCAAAATCCCCTGGTCGCATTGTAGGGATCAGCGTCCTGATCGCAGGCGGCATGATGGCGGATATGGTCGGCCGCCCACTTCAGTGCAGAGTTTTCTAGCGCCCATCCGCCGGCCACTAAGAGCACGGCTTTCACCCAATTCGGGCATTCAAAGCTGCGGTGCGAGAGCAGCCGATGGTAACCCACCGTGATCCCCAGCCCTGTGACCACATAGAGCACTCCGAACAGCGTCCAATCGACCCAGCTGTATCCGTAGAAATAGCCGAAGGCCGGCACGCCGATCATTGCGACAGCCGTGACAATAGCGAAGAGCGCCGTTGTCAGATAGTTCGGAACGGCCGCGTGCGTTGCTGGTGTTGGGGGATTGGTCATAAGGGATTTTCCTCGTAGGGAGAGGGAGAAGGAGGAGCGCAATGACGCGCTCCTCCTTGCATCGACTGAACTAGAACCGGCCGCGCTTCTCGCCGCCGCCGAAACGACCGCCGCCGCCGCCACCGCCGCCCGTGCGCGGTTCTTGGGGCTTGGCTTCGTTGACCGTCAACGGGCGTCCATCCATCTGTGAGCCGTTCAATGCAGTAATAGCTGCCTTGGCTTCTTCTGGGGTAGACATCTCGACGAAGCCGAAGCCCCGTGATTGTCCCGTAAACTTGTCCGCGATCACGCGCGCAGATTCGACTGTGCCGTGCGCGGCGAACAAGGTGGTGAGCTGTGATTCAGTTGCCGCATAAGGCAACCCGCCGACATAAAGTTTTG
>CAYHNM010000118.1:0-5422 GCA_964357985.1 uncultured Nitrospira sp.
GCCGGATGTTCGATGTCGGCGTTGGTCTTGGCCTGCTCAATGCGGGAATAGGCAATTCGTGTGCGATGTTCAAAAAATGGAGGCAGATACCGGCAGCTGATATAGCAATATTTGTCGATCGTGGTGGCGAGGACGGCGCCGCCGTGCTCTTTAAACCACACCGGATAATCCGTTCCGCCTCCGAAAAAGGAGATGCGAAAAGGTGTGCGGCTGATGATCATCGAGCCCCTCCTTCTATCCGTTGGATGCCGGCGCTAGACATTGCCGTATCCCGTTCCGGTCACGATGGTGTAGCACTTGGTCAATTCCTGGATGCCGCGTTCTAACGACCAGTCCGGCTTGAATCCGGTCGAGAGAATCCGTTCATTCGATACGATGTAGTCCCGTTTGTCGGGATCTTCTCCGATCGGCGCTTCAAAAAAGACAAACTGAGGAATGTGTCGTTGGATCTCCCGGCACAATTCCAGTTTCGAGAGATTGGCGTCGTCGAGACCGACGTTATAGGCGCGATTCTTCATGCTCTCAAAGTGATCCATGGCGTGGAGAAAGGCCTTCACGACGTCGCGGATGTGGATGTAGTTCCGTTTGCAGTGGCCCTCGAACACCACGACAGCTCGATCATGCACCGCGCGCCACACGAAATCGTTGACCAGGAGGTCCATCCGCATTCGAGGAGACGCGCCAAAGACTGTGGCCAGCCGGAGCGTGATCGCGTTGCCGCGATCCAGCACGACCCGTTCAGCCTTGACCTTCGTCTCGCCATACAAGCTGATGGGCCGTAACGGCGAATCCTCTGTGCAGGCAACGCCCGGTTGCCCGATGCCATACCCGCTGTTCGTGACCGGGAAGATGATCTGCTGCTGTTGCGAGGTGAGCTTGGCCAACATCTGCACCGCTTCGAAATTGATCGTGTAGGCGCCGACTCGATCCCGATTGCACAACGGCGCTCCCACCAGCGCAGCGAGCGGAATGATGACATCCGCGTCACGCAGGAGATCCGTGATGATTCGTTCATCCCGGCAATCCCCGCGCACGACACGGAAGGCCTCGAATGCGCAGCAATCCAACAGGCTGTTTTGTCGATACAGAAAACTGTCGAGGGCGGTGACGCGATGACCCCGGTCAAGAAGCTGTTTGCACAGCACCGATCCGATATAGCCCGCTCCCCCGGTCACCAGTACGTGTGTCTGTTTTGTAGTCATTGAGATGGCGACTCCTTAGGACTGATGACAGAGTGGAAGGGACCCGCTCGGTATCCCTTTCCCTGACAATGAGTGATCGATGAACCAACGCACTGTCGCTTCGAGACCGCTTCTCAGACTGGTGAACCGGCAATCATCAAACCGCTCGGAGAACGTCAGGCTGCGCAAGCGCTTGACCAGCATGCCTTCCGGTTGAGTACGGTCAAATACAATCGGACCCGCATAGCCCATGACTGCCGCGATGGTTTCGGCCAAGGTTTGAATGGTGATGCCGGCATCCGGGGCAATGATGGTCGTGATTGAATCAAGGTTGCGCTGCACCGCATCGACGGCGATCTTGGCCACATCGTCGACAAAGACGAATTGGCGCACCGCACGGCCGCTTCCCCACACGACCAACGGAGTGCCGGTTGTTTTGGCAGCCCAGCAACGGCTGATCAGCGAGCCCACCACGTGCCCACTCTCGGGATCAAACGAATCCTGAGGGCCATAGAGCGTGACCGGTGTCAGCGTGGTCCACTTCCAGCCCTCTTCTTTCGCCACGAGGCGAGTGTGGAGGTCCAGCATCCGCTTGGCGTAGCCGTATCCCGCATTGCCGTCGTATGGAAGTGCGGCCTGGAGATCGTCTTCAGTCGTCGCTCGATCAGAAAAGAGAGGAAATGCACAACTTGAGAGAATCGCTGCAAGTCTTTGTATTCCAAGGGAACGAGCAGCGGATAGCACTGCCGTATTGATGAGCGCATTATCCTCAAAGAAGCGGCTATTGTTTGCCGCATTGGCCTTCACGCCCCCGACCAAACCGGCCAGATGAAGGATTTGCCCTGGCCGAATGTCTTCCAACAGCCGTTGCGCAACGCTACGGTCGCGGAGGTCTCCGTCGGCGCGCGACAGGAAAATCGCGTCAGGCCGAATCTTCCGAATGGCCGATCCCAGCAGGCCAGTTCCACCAGTCACCAGTAGCGGGCCTGTCATGCGGCCTCCAGAACGACCTGTGAAATAGCGGCGACATCATCCGGTGTCAGCGCGGCATGGTTTGGAAGAAAGAAGCCGCAGTGATGAATACGATCGGCCACGGGGAAACTCGTCGTGCCATACCGGTTTGTCCAGAATGGATGGAGCCCCAGGTTGCCGGCTGAGAAAATGCGGGTTTCAATCCCTCGCGCCACGAGTGCTTGAACGATCCGCTGGCGCTGCTGGCGCGACTCCGCTAACAAGCCGACCGAGATGCTGGCAACCTGACTGTTCTTCGGAGGACGTTGGACATAGAAGCTCGAACTGAGGCGATCCAGATAACGCCCGTGGTTAGCCCGACGCTGTTCCGTCATCCAATCCAGCTTCCCCACTTGCCCGATTCCAATAAAGGCATTCAGATCGGTCGATCGGAGATTAAATCCCGGCTCGTAGAAGACAAACGGCGAGTGGAAGTCATCGATCAGGTGTTGGGTGACCAGGGCACGATGGGTCGCGGTATCCAGATCCTTGCTCCACCCGTGGCTCCGGAGCATCAGAAGGAGATCCGCGAGGCCTTTGTCGTGAGTGGAGACCATGCCGCCTTCGATCGTCGACATCTGATGGCCGAAATAGAAGGAGAAGCTGGCCATATCTCCGAATGAGCCGACTTTTCGTCCTTCATAGCTCGCCCCGATTGCGGCACAGGCGTCTTCCAGCAAGACGAACCCATAGCGCTCTTTCAGAGCCATCATTTCCCGCATTTTATGTGGCACACCCAAGACCTGCACGAGCATGACCGTCTGAGGTTGATGCTGCTTCAAGAGCTCTTCCAGGTGGTTCAGATCAAGACCAAATGTGTCCGGATCGGCTTCACACATGATGGGTTCAAAGCCGAATTGAATGGCGGGCGCGATCGACGTCACCCAGCCCACACTGGGCACAATGACCTTCTTATTCCTCAGGCGTCCGGAAGCCAGGAGGGCGTAATACATGAGCAAGTTGGCCGACGATCCTGAATTGCAAAAGACGGAGTGGGAAGATCCCAGCCATTGTGACCAACGCGACTCGAAATCGACGGTGATCGGACCTTTCGTCAGGCGTGGATAGGTCTGTAGCCATTCCACCAATCGATTGATGTCTTGGCGATCGATCGTGTCGTACGCAAGACACCATCGTGGGTTCATCGTCTGCTGCACTGAATGACGGCCTTCCATGGCGTGCTCTCCTCGATCGGAATCTCGATGGGTTTAGTCCGGCGGAAGAGGTTAGTACAAGTTATATGCCATTGATTCCGTCATGGAATCTGACAACTTGCCATGAAACAGTTGAAGGACGTGTGATTCACTCGGCAAGATGTGCCGCACAAGGAGGAAAAAAACGATAGGAGAAGAGGCTGAAGGAGGACGCGTGAAATGCCAGGTTATTGAAGCGGAAACGAATCGGTTGCTTTCTGCGTGGTCCATTGTTCGATGGCCTGATGAACGGATCCACCCCACCCGCGGTATTCGATGTATTCCATTTCTTGAAAACGAAATTCGATGCCGAGCGTCCAGGTGCCCTGCGTGGCTTCGGCACTTTTGACAAGCCCTGTCAAATTTGTGACGTGACCGAGTCCGGCCAGCTCAAACTCCATGCGTAGTCTGGTTCCTGCCCGGAGCCAGGCCGGAGCCTGAGGTACGATGACGCTACAGCCGCCGATACTCAGATTTTGAAGAAGCCCGCCGACGATCGCCGCCGCCGCTCCGCCCGCCGCGGGACCATCCACCCGTTCAAGGACAATCGGCTCACAGGAAGACACGCGGGCATGTTTGCGCAAATGCATTTCTTCCACGGTTTGCGGAAATGCAATGAAGAGGAGCGGCACCGGCGCGCTCAACGTGTCGCGAATTTCGCTTCGATACCCGACGAGTTTCCCGTCAAGAAGATAGCTGACTGTACAGGGGGTTCCTCGCGGAATCTCCGCCCCATGGCCGACTTGCAACGGCCATTCACAGACCAGCCAGGCATAGTCTTTCCAACCCAGAAGCGTTGACCCGTACATGCCCTTCTGCCCGTTGAGCGTGAGCGACAGTTTGAGGGAGAGGCCAACCGTGAGAAACGAGGTCGGCGTGGGCTGTGTCGTGGTCACATCATTCATGAGGGCTCCTGGTCGAGATAGACGGTGGGGTTGATGCCGGTGCTTACGGGATCTGTAACCGCCGCAATTGATCGTCGTGTCGCTCCTTCAGTTTGAGCAAGGTCAACGGTCTCAGGATGTGCCACCATCGTATTTCCGGCGCTTTTGACTACAATGACCACGGGCTCAAGAGGCGTCGGACGATTGATTCGGCTGACGACCGCCAGCTCCCCGGTATTGAGCCGGACGACTGAGCCGACCGGATAGACTCCGACGATCTGGATAAACCGTTGGACGAGCGTATGTTCAAGATGGCCCTTTTGCGAGATGAGATACAAGAATTGCAGGGCTTCATGCGCCGGTTTGGCTTTGTGATAGCAGCGATCGCTGGTGATGGCATCGTAAATGTCCACGACGGCGGCTATCATTCCAAATTGGCTGAGTTCGCTCCTCTGGCGCTGATAGGGGTATCCGGTCCCATCCACGCGTTCGTGATGTTCAAGCGCCGGCTTTAGATAGTTGTCCGTCAATCCGGTCGTGCCTGACAGAACTTCAGCTCCCCGCATCACATGTTGCTTCATGATTTCAAATTCATGAGCTTCGTATTTGCCCGGCTTATTCAAAATCTCCAAAGGGACTTTCGTCTTCCCGATATCATGGAGCAAGGTCCCGACGCCGAGTTGGTGCAACAAAGCTTCGTCGATCCCCAGGTTGCGCCCGAGCGATAAGGCCAGCAGCGACGTGTTGACCGAATGAAAGAACGTATATTCGTCAAAATGCTTTAACCGCGAGAGACTTGTGAGGGCGTCAGGATTCCGGAGGACGCTGTCGGCCATCTCCGATACCACCTGATTGACCGCGTCCATGTTGATGTCGCGTCCCATTCGAACGTCGAGCATCGCTTCTTCTATGACATTCTTCGCGGCGGTATACACGAGCTTGGCGGCCGGCAGTTCCTCTTCGAATGGAATACCGGTGACTTCCGGAGGCGCTGTGAGGACGGGAGAGGGATCGATGGCTTCAGAAGGCTCTTGGATCGCTTCTTCTGTTGCGACAGAGTCAGCTTCAAGTTCTCCTGAAATGTCGAGGGTTTCAACACCGCAGGCTTTGAGTTGCTCCACCTGCTCCATCGATGTCACCGCCATGCGGTGCC
>CAYHNM010000119.1:0-5392 GCA_964357985.1 uncultured Nitrospira sp.
CCTGGGCTACCTCTTGCGGAGGCGGGATCTCATTGACTTCTTTTTTGAAACCTTTCAGGGCCTTGCCAACACCTTCACCGATTTGCGGCAAGCGGCCCGCTCCAAAAATAATCAACACGATCACCAGGATGATGATCAGCTCTGAAATCCCCATTGTCCCGAACATGGTCGCACCCTTCCTGCTCGCAGGTGGTCAAAACCGCTATCGCTCAACCCTCATACAATGAAAGAATCTAGCCGCCACAACAAGACACTGTCAAGAAACTGGCAGGCTAGCTGATCGCTATGATTTCCGTCTGTAGCGGCTGTCCATAGGCGACCGCGGCTCGCTCAGAAACATACACATCAAGTTCGCTGCGAATCCCGAACTCATCCGGAAGATAGATCCCCGGCTCGATCGAGAAACAGGTCCTGGGCATGAGTCGGCGACTCTCCTGCGTTTCAAGATTGTCGATATTGGCTCCGTTCCCATGCACTTCTTCACCGATCGAATGTCCGGTTCGATGCACAAATTGCTCTCCGTACCCGACCAGGCTGATCACCTGACGACAAACTTCGTCGACCTCCCAGCCATAGGGGAATTGCCCGGAGGCCACCCGCTGCTGCACAAACGACAAGGCCGCATCACGCCCCCGTCGAACGCAGTCAAAGATCTCTCGATGGCGCGAGGGAACATCACGGGCCGTAAATCCGGTCCAGGTAATATCTCCATATACCGCCCCTGGTTCCGTGCGCTTCGCCCACAGGTCGATCAACACCAAGCTGTCACGCAATACGGGTGACGACGCAGCCGCTGTCGGGCCGTAATGGGGATCGGCGCTATGCGCATTGACGGCCGCAATCGGGGGGCTTGATGTCACCATCCCGGCATCATGTATCCGCCCGAGAATAAACTGCTGGAGACCATATTCGGTAAGCGATCGGCCGGCCTGGAGCGACGAGCCGACATGGGCGAACGCCTCATCGACAATCCGGCGTAACGCCGTCACCGCGTATTGATGCGATTCGAGTTGCGCATCAGTCCAGACCGCCTCAAATCGTTGAATCAGATCGGCAGCGCTCACGACATCTACACCAAAGCTGCGGATCAACTCGATCGTGCCGGCATCCACACGAGAGATATAGGGCACCGCATTGAGCGGAGAATATTGCATCGCGATCCGCCGCGCGCCGTTGAGAGTCGAGGCCAGAAGCGCCCGCTGCTGCTCCCATGACACATATAGCTGGTCCTGCCCGGGCAACTCCTCCAGCACATGCGGTTCAATGCGATGGAGCAATTTGACGGGAGTGCCCTCTGCGGGAATCCAATAATACCACCGGCGCGTGACATGGCGCGATGGGTCGAGCAACAGCACGCGATAGGCCAGCGGATCACTCCCGCGAAAATCATAAAACAGCCAGCCGTCGGCTGACCCGCTCTCTCGGATTGCTTCCTGAATCGCGGCAATTCGTTCATGGCACCGTGCAAGCATCATCGTGAGGGCATCATATTCGCCGAGGTGGGAGGCCGTCAAATCAAGACGCAGCATAGCGTACGCTGCATGCTACAATGCACCCTCATGGCTCTTGACACTCCACCAGACGCAACACCCTATCGGGTCACGCTCTTCTTTGGCCCGGAACCGGTCGACGGCGATTCCATCACACAGACCTGCGTCTTCAACGTGAAGAAACGCAGTTGGAAGGCCGGCATCCAAGTATCTGTCGACATCGGGACAGACCAGCTTGTGGCACTTCAAGAAACCATGCGACAGATGGCTCCGATCACCAGAGCACTTGAACGGTTATCTGAAGAACATCGTACCGACGCGGCAGCTCGCATTCCAGACCTCGCAGCACAAGCGATTGCCTGGTGCAAGCTCGACCTGCGCCTGGCCATTGGACTGCCGCAGGAGAATCAGCGGATTCCAGGCAATGAGCTCGTCGCTGAATTGAATCAAGCCGTCCCAACTCGGCAGGAGTATGTCGTCACCTACATTCTCACCGAGCTCGACCTGATGCCATGAGAGGATTTCGCGCCATTCACTCAGTTTCAACGGGGCAGGGGGTTTGCAAGCATCGGTGAATTTGTTATAACGCCATGACAGTCTCATCGTTTTTTTTCATCTGACCGCAGACATGATACGAGAATCTTGTCTTTGAGAGGAAGGAGGGTCTCCGTGACACACGCTGGATGTATTCGTACGCTCCCACTGATCGCACTTGTGGTTCTCATGACATTCACCTCGTTGGTCGCCACGCCGGCCTGGAGCCAGACGTCATCCGCAGACACCCAGCAGGGCACACCGTCCGGCGCGGGTATGCAAGCAGGCGCCGCCGTTTCAACTATATTGTATTTCCCCTTCAAAGCCGCCTTTGCGATCGGCGGGGGCATCGTCGGGGGGCTGGCCTATTTGTTCTCCGGCTTGAACGAGCAAACCGCGAAGAGCATTTGGGTCCCCAGCATGTACGGCACCTATGTCATTACGCCGGAGCACTTGACCGGTGATCGATCCGTCCGATTCCTCGGCGTCGCGGCTGAAAGCGATGCCACTGGAGGCAGCTCCGGCACACCCGCCATGGAACCAGCCCGGTGACATGAAGCCCGTCATCGGCGTGACCCCAGACTTCAATGCCGGCGACCGCAAGGAATGGGGCGGGCGCGAGCCCACCTATTTCCTCCGCGCCCGCTACGTCCGCGCCATCGAAGAACTCGGAGGCATCCCCCTCATTCTTCCCTTAGTGGCCGATGCGGCCGGGCGGCGGCGCCTGCTTGAACGCGTCGACGGACTCCTGCTCACCGGCAGCGGACCGGACCTTCCCCCGCGCCTGTATGGGGAACGCCAACGCTACAAATTCCCCCTCGTCAGCGAACGCCGCGCGAATTTCGAGCTGGACCTCGTTCACCTCGCTCACACACGCGACCTCCCTGTCCTCGGTATCTGCGGCGGGATGCAGACCATCAATGTCGCCTGCGGGGGCAGTCTCTTTCAGGATCTCACATCGCAAATGCCGCATGTGCTGCAGCACCGACAAACGACCAAAGCCATCCATCTGGCACACTCAGTCGACATCACCGCCGGAAGCCTTCTCAGAAAGATCGTCACCAAAGCCACCTTGCGGGTGAATAGCTCACATCACCAATCCGTGAAAACCGTCGCCCCTTCGCTGATCGCGAGCGCGATCGCCCCGGATGGCGTCATCGAGGCGGTCGAATCCCCCCGCCATCGATTCTTCCTCGGCATCCAATGGCACCCTGAATTTCTCTTCGAACGGCACATCGCCCACCGCCGATTGTTTCAAGCCCTGCTCCGCGCCGCCGGCCGCACGCACGCGTGACGCCGAGGGAGCGACGGCTTTTACAATTCGCACAGCTTTTTTCACTCTGACTGCTATACTACGCGCCATATGGCTCTTACTTCTCCTGATGCCGACACACACCCAGCCACTCCGGCGACCGCAACCTCAGTAACAAGTCGTCTGTTTCGCACCAAATCCATCGAGCGTATTCTGGCCGATGCCGACCATCCCCAATATCGTCTCAAGCGGACATTGAGCGCCTGGGACCTCACCGCCCTGGGCATTGGCGCCATCATCGGAACCGGTATCTTTGTGTTAATCGGAACAGCGATTGTCGGAGATGCAGGTCGGCCAGGGGCTGGCCCAGGGATCATCCTCTCCTTCATCCTCTCCGGACTGACCTGCGTGCTCGCTGCCCTGTGCTACGCGGAATTCGCCGCGATGATTCCCGTCGCAGGGTCGGCCTACACCTATTCTTATGCCACCCTGGGAGAATTCCTTGCCTGGATCACCGGCTGGAATCTGATCTTGGAATACGGCGTCGCCTGCGTGGCCGTCGCCATCGGCTGGTCCGGCTACTTCAATAACCTTCTAAAGCTGGCGGGCCTTGATCTGCCGGACTGGGCCACGCACGCACCAGGAGGACCAGACGGCGGGATTGCAAACTTTCCTGCCGCCATTATCGTGCTGCTCGTCACCATCATTCTCGTGATCGGCATCAAGGAAAGCGCGCGGGCGACCGGCATCATCGTCTGCCTGAAGCTGGCGGTGATCTTGTTTTTTATCGCCGTGGGAGCCCCTGCCGTTAGCCCGGACAATTGGTCTCCGTTCATGCCGAACGGCTTCACCGGAGTCACCGCTGCCGCCGCGACGGTCTTCTTCGCCTACATCGGATTTGATGCCGTCACCACGACGGCGGAAGAGGCGCGCAATCCGCAGCGCGATCTGCCGATCGGCATCATGACCTCTCTCGGAATCTGTACGATTCTCTATGTGTCCGTTGCCGCCGTACTGACAGGGTTGGTTCCCTATAGTCAGATCGACATCCACGCTCCGGTGGCGGAAGCGTTGCGACTCGTGGGCTATAAGTGGGGAGCGGCCGTGGTGGCCATGGGAGCCGTCGCCGGCATCACCAGCGTGCTGGTCGTCATGATGCTGGGCCAGATCCGGGTATTCTTCGCCATCTCACGTGACGGCTTACTCGGGCCGTGGCTGTCCGTGGTGCATCCACGCTTCGGGACCCCGCATCATGCGACGATCCTGACCGGAATCGGCGTGGCGGTCATGGCCGCCTTCGTGCCCATCGGCACCGCAGCTGACATGACCAACATTGGAACCTTCTTCGCGTTCACGCTCGTGTGCATTGGACTCATCGTCCTGCGCTACACCCGCCCTCACCTGGCACGTCCGTTTAAAACTCCGCTGGTGCCATGGATCCCGCTGTTGGGAGCCCTTTCCTGCCTGGGACTCATGTGGCAACTCCCGGCGCTCACCTGGCATCGGTTCGTCTGGTGGACGCTCGCCGGGGTGATTATTTATGGGTTATACGGGATGCGACACAGCAAGCTAGCCATGCAGACACCACAGACCCACCGTCCTTCATCGACCAATCACTAATAGAGCGAGGCGAAGGGAAGACTACTTCGTTTCGGCGGATGGCTCAGGAGAAGCAGCCGGAGCTGCGGTCGGAGGCGGAACTGTTGGGGCTACGGCGGGAGCCACCGGGACGGCTGACGCCGTAGGTTGAGAAGCTGAAGCTGCACCAGGTGCAGCCGGCGCGGCTACCGGTTTGGGAGGCGCTGCCGGCTTGGGCGGCGCGGGCTTTTCCGGCTTGATCCCGCCTTCCCAGGAAGGACCGGAATACATCTCTGCCGCAAGCCCCTTGGTCTTCCACTTATCTTCGAAATCGGCGGCGGCTTTGTTCGGAGTCTCGCCCACGCCCATCACATCGTTCCAGGGATAGGCTTTCGGGCTGATCTGGCAGGAGGATTCCGTCCGTTTCAAATACAAGGCAATCGGATTGCCTCGATAGGGACCGAGGTAAATATGCACACAGCCGACGTATTCAAGCAGATTCGCCATGCCGGTCTCCAAGAGGGCGCATGATGCCATA